>DMAP01000186.1 GCA_003446975.1 Clostridiales bacterium
CATACCCACCTTGCCTCCGATTACACCCAACCTTCCGTAATCGCCTTTGTGTGTATCCACCTTTCTCGCAGGTAGCATGAATTGTTCAGCCCCACGTGGAACGATGCCTTCCGCTGACTCTGCAATGGCTATGGATAGCGCATAATCCTCGATATGTGTAATTGAAACATCAAAGCTGAGGATCTGCTTTTGCATGCTTATATCCAAGGCTCTTCCTGTTAATGCTACATACGGCCTTCCCAACTCATTTCTCAATATCTCTATGTCCTGCCATGAAAATCCTGCTATCCCAGTCCCAAGACATTTGCTGACAGCCTCTTTGGCACAAAATATACCCGCAGCTGTTGTAGCCTTATATTTTCTCTTTTCAAGATAAGCTATCTCGTTGTTTGAAAAAATTTTTCTAACAAATGATTTGTTCTTGATTAATCTCTCGATTCGCTTCACTTCAACCATATCAATGCCACTATTTATCATATCATCACCCACTTGATTATATAGTCTGAATATAAAAAAGTAAACAATCAATTGACATAGCCTATCTAGTGTATAATAATATATAGTAGCAAATTTAAGAGGTGTTATAATGAAAAATGTATTCTTGATTAATCACCCGTTAATTCAACACAAACTGACCATGCTTAGAGATAAGAATACTTCCTCTAAGGACTTCAGAGCCTTGGTCAATGAGGTGTCCATGCTGATGGCTTATGAAGTCACACGAAGCCTTCCTTTGGAGGAGGTGGATGTGGAAACACCGATATGCAAGACTAAAGGAAAGGCTTTACATGGACTTGATGTGGCTATAGTCCCTATAATGAGAGCTGGAATGGGAATGGTTGAGGGTATGTTGACCCTGATTCCCAATGCCAAAGTCGGACATATCGGTATCTATCGGAATGAAGAAACCATTCAGCCAGTTGAGTATTATTGCAAGCTCCCTGCTGATATTTCCAACAGACTTGTAATTGTCACAGATCCTATGCTTGCCACCGGTGGGTCTTTAAGAGATGCGATTACAATTCTCAAGAAGCGAGGCGCTGTCCAAATAAAAGCGATGACTCTAGTATCAACTGAGGTTGGCATAGCAGAAGTGCACCGATACCATCCCGATACAGAAATCTTCACAGTCTCAATTGATGAGGGCCTGAATGAAAAGTCATACATTGTTCCTGGTTTGGGCGATGCCGGCGACAGGCTATTTGGAACTAAATAGCAGCGAAACTACAGGGGCCTGCAGGTTCCTGTTTTTTTGTATTTTTTTATGTACTTAATTTATATATTTCTTTGTATTTATTTCTTTGTAATTATATCTTAAATTGATTATAATGTAATACAAACATTGAAGAAGGTGATTTTATGTTTATCAAAGACAAATTTATAAAGAAGAATAAAGTCATTTCACTTGAAATATTCCCACCCAACAGCAACATGACTTTAAAACAGCTTCTAGATGTAATTGATGATCTGGCGGTTTTCAGACCTGATTACATATCGGTGACCTACGGTGCTTCAGGAAATGCCAATAACGACTACACAATTGATATAGCTGAGTATATTAAAGAAAAATACACCATTGAGGCGATGCCCCATTTGACCTGCATAACGTCAAAAAAGGAAAAGGTTGATGAGATTCTTCAACTGATCATAAAAAAAGACTTAAAGAATGTGCTTGCCCTAAGAGGTGATAAGCCTAAAGACGGATTGATGAATCAATCCAATAGAATGGACTTCACATACGCTTCAGATTTGATAGAACACATCAGAAGCTCCGAGCTTCCTGTATCCATAGCGGCAGCATGTTACCCGGAAGGCCATATAGAAGCGCCTTCTTTGAATGAGGACATCCGAAATCTGAAAACTAAAGTTGACAAAGGGGTGGATTTTCTCATAACCCAATTGTTTTTTGACAACGAGCGATTCTATGACTTCAAGGATCGACTCACCAAGAATAGTATCAATACGCCTTTAACTGTGGGAATAATGCCAATCACCAATGTCAAACAAATTAAGCGAATCGTCTCATTAAGTGGTGCCTCTGTTCCCCCAAAACTCAAATTGTTGTTGGATAAATATGAAAACGACAACTTAGGCATGTTCCAGGCGGGTATAGAATATGCCTGTCAGCAGATGGATGAATTGGATCAATGGAAGGTGAATGGGTTTCATCTATATGTCATGAATAAGCCTGAAATCGCAAAAATGATTTACAAAAATATGAATTGGTAGGTTAATATGATTTCTTTTGCTGAGTTTTCAAAAAATAATATTGTTCTATTTGATGGCGCAATGGGGACAGAAATCCAGAAAAAAGTACCGTACATCGGACTCTATCCTGAAGCGCTGAATATGACTGGACCGGAACTGATCAGATCAATACACAAAGATTACAGCGATGCCGGTGCCCATGTACTGACGGCGAACACCTTCGGTGCCAATGATTATAAACTGAAGAAGTCTGGCATGAGCACGGAGCGGATCATATCACAGGCCATTCAACTGACCAAGGAATTCCAAGGCTGCTACAGCGCTCTGGATATCGGGCCTGTCGGTGTGCTGTTAAACAATGATACAGAGTACCATTTTGATTATTTCTACAATCTATTCAAAAAACAGGTGGTTGCCGGTGAGAATTCAGGATGTGATCTGATTCTAATTGAAACCATGACCGATATTTATGAAGCCAAAGCTGCAATTATTGCCGCAAAGGAAAATACAAAATTACCAATTATCTGCAGCATGACATTGCAAAGAAATGGTAGAACTTTAACAGGCAGTGATGTTTTGACTATTGTTTCCATACTGGAGTCACTGGGAATTGATGCCTTGGGCTTGAACTGTTCATTTGGACCTTTTGAAAT
>DMAP01000428.1 GCA_003446975.1 Clostridiales bacterium
CAAATAACTCGATTATTCCTTTACTAGGATCAATCAACTTAAGCAATAGGTTGGCAATCGTTGTTTTTCCAGAACCACTTTCTCCAATCAGACCCAGTGATTCTCCGGATTTTACTTCGAAGTTTACATTTTTTACTGCTTCAATTGTTTTCTTTTTAGAAAAAACGTTGTTTCTGATAATAAAGTGTTTTGAAAGGTCTTTTACTTTTAACGCGATTTCAGTCATTTGCTCACCTCTATTTGTACCTGATGCATCGTACTTTGCGGTTGTCCATTACTATCATCTCTGGAATACCTAGAATGCATTCTGGCAATCTCTGTTTACACCGGGCAAAAAATGGACATTCATCTGTAAATTGTAAGGGAGTAGGGGCAGTACCTTCGAGTGCGTATACGGGGTTGTCGCCACGACTCAATGAGCTGGCACATTTGATGAGCTCGCCTGTATATGGATGAAGTGGGTTTTCAAATATGTCACTTACAAATCCTTCCTCCATTACTAAACCGCCATACATTATAATAAGTCGGTCACACAGATACTTTGCCTCATCAAAATCATGCGTTATGAGTATGATAGCCATGCCTGATTTTTGATTGATATTTTTTAATAGATCTAGCACAGTTTTCCTTAGAGAAGCGTCAATGGAACTTGAGGGTTCATCGGCAATTAATAAGTCCGGTTTGCTGATTATTCCTTGAGCGATCATGATTCTCTGATTCTGGCCACCACTTAACTGGAATGGGTACATATCAAAGACGGTATCAGCTTCTTCAATTCCAACCTCCTTCAGAACATCTACAACGATGGATCTGGAATATAGCAGCTTATGATTCCTCAAGACTTCTGTCAGCTGTAGACCAATCTTTTTGTAAGGATTCAAAGCATTGGATGCATTTTGAAAAACATAAGATATTTGATTGCCTCTTATCTTTCTGTATTCCTTTTCAGTGAGTTCAACAAGGTTTTTGCCTTTATAAAAAATTGTTCCTGAGTCGATGGAATCCGCTTCATCTTCCAATCGCAGAATAGAGGTTGCAGAAACTGTTTTACCACTGCCTGACTCTCCCAGAATTCCTATGATTTCTCCATTATCCATACTTAGATCAAATCCTCTAACTACTTGAATCCTTCCATTTTCATGATAAAAAGAGATTTTTAAATTTTGGATTATAATAAGGTTATCGTTCATTTAAATGCTCCTCAGGGATAACAAACTAGTAATTATTTTTATTGATGACCTCTAAAACGATACTTCCCAAATTCTCCAATTCCCAGGAATTGTTGCCTGTTTTCAATGTACCCAATATGATTGTAGGTATACCTCTTTTCCAGAAAAGGGCATTGTCCGATTCTCTTTGAACGAAATAATAAGATCCATCTATATACTTGGTCTCCAACAATTGAATTGGAAATCCCCTTTGATTTAGCTTGTTATCAAGAAGACGACCGAGACTCCATGCAAATTGTCTTGTAACCGGAGTCTGTGCCGTGCTGAATTCAATTTCCCCAAAATGCTCATGGGTAATTGAAGTTAAATCAATATATATTTGAATCTTTTGAGGACTATATGGGAAATCACGAGCAATATAATGAATTCCATGTTGCTTTTCGTTGATTGTACCATCAACGAACAAAAATATGATGGATCTTTTTTGGCCAGCCATCTCACATAACCGCTCCATCAGTTTCATATTAAACTTCAGAACTTCTCTGCCTTCTTGATCCAAGTAATTGTAATTCATGCCAACAACAATCGCTTCTTCACCAATGTGGGGGTCTTCACCACGATGGATTCCTATGATATTGTATCCAGTTGATGCTAATGGTTTGACGATTGAATCAACATAAACAACCAAATCTTGATTTTCTTTTAATACTTGCGAAATTTCTTGAGATACAACAATAACTACATTTTCATCATCAGCATCGACAACTATATTCGGAATGCTCTGGTTCACTCGAGCCACAAGAATTACACCCTTAATTCTAGCATTGGAGGTGATTGTTTCAATAAAGTGTTGAATTGCTGCATCACTGTAATACATTTGTTCAATCAATATAAATCTATCTATATAACGATCAAAACCAACAATATTGAATAAATCATCTTTGGTAGCATCGTAGACAACTCCAGACTCACTGATGTTACCGGAAGTCAAAAATGCATAATCTGTTCCCTGAATCAAATCATGTGTCCCACTACCCAAATGAAATGACATCATTTGTTCTTCAATCAAAAACGACGGACCGATGTCATATGGCATTATAAGACTATCATTGCGCAGAGGTACAATTCCCAATTGCGACATGTAATCTGCGATTAAACTGGCTGTAAATGAAGCCTCTTGCGTCCCGATAATCGTTGTTTCAGGAAGATTATTCCTAACAGAAGCATATCCGATGCTGTAGTCCTCATAATTGATAATAGAGAAGATTCCAATTATTACCGCAAACATTACAGCCCAGAGAGCAAATCTAGATTTAGATCTACTGTCAATATTTGCCCACAGGTATTTAAAATCTAGAGTTATGATTTTTCTAAACGCTAGAACGGATCTGGAATCCTTTTTTTGCATCATGGTTCTTAGACCTTCTCCAAATAGATTAAACCCAAGAACGCTTATAAAGAAGGCAAGAGCTGGGTATATCACTGTCCATGGTGCGATATTGATTAATGTTCGTGATGTGCTCAGCATACTGGCCCATTCCGGTTCAAAACTGATATCAGTATTGATTTGAACACCTGAAGTCGGGTCATTGATCAATCCTAAATTTCCAATAAAAACTGAAAATATTCCGAGTTGCATTAGTGTGGAAAGATTTCTAGCAATTTCCATAAAAAACAGGACAATCAACTCAGGAGCAAGATGCGGCATGACATTTCCGATGGCGATTCTGAAACGCTTCTTTCCAATGGCCACTTCTCCTTTAATAAAGGGTTGTGTCAATATTGTTTCCACTCTCTCCATCACAAGATTGCCAATCCTGGCCCAACTGACAGCAGTTAAGACCAATATAAATGATATGATGGACTGATGTTTCTCAAGACCTATGAAGTAATCCAACTTCAATATGATGATCGCAATCAACAAAGCCGGAATTGCTGAAAAAACAACATTGAATTGTTGGATGATTGATTTGGCGATTCGGCTGCCAAATCCAGCATATAAAGCCATTGGGATTGCAATTAGAAATTGCCCAAGGGCGATAAGTAAACCTAATGAAATCGTAAGTCTTGTTCCATAAATAATGTAGCTATATATATCTCTGCCAAGATGGTCACTGCCTAGAATAAAGCTATCATCAGGAGAAAATGGCGCACGTTCTACCGAGAGGCTTCCTTCATCATACAAGAATCTAATATGTTGAATTGTGTAGGGACTATGACTGGCAAACATCTCAGGGAAGAGCATCACTAATAAAATCAACAAGAGAATGACAGACCCCAAAATCAATGGAAGATTTCTTTTATTCATCGTCATATCTCCTTTCGCTTCATGGGATTAATAACTTTTGCAAGCAATTGAAAGCCTTTTGTGAAAATGATATAGACGAACCCAAGCGTTAAAGCAAGTGGTACAAACCGATAGACATCCTGGCGATTATACAGGTATATTAGGAAATATAGAATACCATGGTAATTGAATAGATACTCAACAACAATCATATTGGAGAGCAGCATTGTTACAATAGTCGGCATGGCATCCACAATTCTAAAAATGATGGCTGGAAGCAATTCAATAAAAATAATTTTTTGTCGGGAGAAACCTTTGGCTTTTTCATTTCTAATATAGTCTTTAGTCAATTCTTCCTGAATTGCAATGAAGGCTATCCTTGAAATATAAATGGTGGGGATAACTGATAGAGTCAAAAGAGGAAGAATGAAACTTTTCAACTGCAACATCTCTTTCAAAGCAGGATACTGCCTGGAAAAACCAGTATACATCAATAGAACAAACAGTACAATAAGCACATCCGGAATGGAAAAAAAAACAAGGGTTCCAAGAGATCCCAGTCTGGATTTTCTTGAACGGTATCCTTCGTACATTCCTCTTAGGACACCAATTATTGTCGATAGAAATAGCGATGTCGTGATGAGAGCTATACTCTGTCTGCTGGAGTTGTAAATCACTTTAAATATGTTGCCAACTGTGTCAGCCTGGTAGGCTCCAATGTCAATCATATTACGAATGTAGACTATGCTTTTTTTCAATGTTAAATACAAAGAGACATTAGTTTCAGTTTCAGTGTTGATTATTCTCATATCAGAGTCTGGGTCAATATTTGCAAGCAAGGCTAACATGAATATCGCTATTATATAAGGAAACACATTAGCGTAGAATTTCCTAAGGAGCATATTTGGTGTTGAGAAGTAGAGGTTTTCCCATGTCTGTCCAGGAATTTTCATTTTCAAATTCTCAGTATAACCTTTTCCGATAACATAACTGATCAATCCACCAAATAAAAGGAACATAAATATGGCTTTTTCAATTGGCACAAGATAATCTAACCTTAAATCTTTATAGATGTCTCTTTTTATGTAGGTTGCTAAAATTTTTGCAGCATTATCTAAGACGGTTTTATCCATATTTTCAATCCGATCCAAATAGGAATCAAGGGTGCTGTCATTATCGGTAAGCAAGACAGAGGGTACTTTTTTATCTGAAAATTGTGTTATCACACCATATCCTATAGAACCTTTCTCAAGAATTAGCTTGTCATCTAGGGCATACTTCAAGATCCTGTCTCTTATTATAACTCCGTTAACTGGATCAGAAGCAATAACCAGACCCAATGCCGTTTTTTTTCCAATGGATTCTAGATGAATAACTGTTGTCTTATCAAGAGGGTATATAGCATTATTTATATAGTGTTCCGATCCTGAAAGCTGTTGTTTCTGGCCATTCCATCCGGCAAACATCACTGTTTCATATGGCAAGGATTCCTGGTTGGCCATGACTCTAGCCAATTCAAGCATTATTGCCAATCCCGAAGTATTGTTGATGGCACCTGGAAAGTAATTTCCCTCAACACCTGTACCAAGTCCGTCAATGTTGGTTGATATGAGCAGTATGCCATTTTGGGCTGATTTTCCTTCAATCTTACCCAGAATATTGGCGGTTTCAATGATTGGATAATCAATGTCAACCTTAATATCTATCATTTTTTCAGGAGATGATTGCATATGTTTGTAGGTATCTACGGAAATATATCCAACTAGAATAGAATTTCCAGCCTTTCCTGAAACATTGAGAGACTTTGTTTTTTCGAATTCTCTCAATAGACCAAAAGAGCTTGAATCAGCACTGCAGAGGACTCCTTTTCCTCCTGATTCCATGATATGAGCAACAATTCTTGGCGTTAAACGATTATATTCAATAACAGCAATCCTATCTTTGATTTCAGAAGGATCAACCCTTAAAAAATCAGATCCAAGAACAACATATTCTCCTTGGAATTGAACACTTCCTCCATTAGGAGACATCACCACACTGAAGTCCTTGTACATTTCAAAACGCTTATAAATAGATTCGTCGCTGTTTGTTATAGTAAAGACCGGATTGGTATCAACTTGTGGAATAAGCGTAAAAAAAGACTGTAAGTAAGTTTGATCTTCGCCGGCTGGCTGTAGTCCGATCTCTTGAAAATATGCCTGAATATATTCTAAGGCTTTATTATTACCTTCACTTCCTGCTAAACGTCCATCGTATTCGAAGGATGTCAATTCTCTTATATGGTTCATTATATTGTCTGTCTTGAGTTGTGTTTCATCAAAGACATTTCTGGTGTAACGCCAATATAGAGATGTAACAAAAATTGCAATCAATACTATTGTGACCAAAACTTTGATTTGTTTAGTTGATTTCACAAATCTGTACCACCTTTATGTAGATTATGTTTAGTTTATATCCACTCTTCCTGATTTTACATAATAATCACCTTAACTTCAAGCCGGGTCTTTGACACTTTGTAAGTA
>DMAP01000207.1 GCA_003446975.1 Clostridiales bacterium
ACGCACTAGGCGATGCAACAGTAAAGCTTAGGGAAAACGGACATGTATACATAGGAAGAGGACTATCAACAGATGTTGTTGAGGCCAGCGTCAAGGCATACATCAATGCTGTGAACAAAATGATTTATGATGAAAAACAAAACAAGGAGGCAGTCTAATGGGGATGACAATGACTCAAAAAATTCTGGCTGCCCATTGCGGACAGGAGAAGGTGAAAGCAGGAGAGTTTGTGGAAATAGACCTGGATATAGTCCTAGGAAATGATATCACAACGCCAGTTGCGATTAGAGAGTTTGAAAAAATGGGCGCCAAGGACGTTTTCGATAAGGAGAAAATCGCAATAGTGTTGGATCACTTCACCCCCAACAAAGATATCAAGTCAGCAGAGCAGTCAAAAGAATGCAGGATTTTTTCAAATAAGCATAGAATCAAGCATTTTTATGATGTGGGGCAAATGGGCATAGAGCATGCGCTACTACCGGAGAAGGGAATCGTTGTGGCAGGAGATACGGTGATAGGAGCAGACTCACATACCTGTACTTATGGTGCACTGGGGGCTTTTTCCACCGGCATCGGCAGTACGGATATGGCGGCTGGTATGGCAAGAGGGAAAGTATGGATAAAAATCCCGGCTGCGATTCAAGTGCGATTGACAGGTCGACCCTCAGAATATGTCAGCGGTAAAGATGTAATCTTGCATTTGATTGGAACAATTGGCGTAGATGGCGCGCTATACAAGTCTCTTGAATTCACAGGTGAGGGTGTGGGTAACTTGACAATGGATGACCGATTCACCATAGCTAATATGGCGATAGAAGCCGGTGCCAAAAACGGAATCTTTCCTGTTGACGACAAAACTGTAGACTATATGACAGGAAGGACAGAAAAACAATGGACAATCTATGAGGCGGATCCTGATGCGGACTATGATGAGATCCTTGATATAAATCTTTCGGAGCTAAAACCGACTGTCGCATTTCCGCATCTACCTGAAAACATCAGAACAATAGACAACGTTGGGGATATAAGCATAGACCAGGTAGTAATCGGATCATGCACCAATGGAAGAATAGACGATATGCGAGTGGCTGCAGAGATTTTGAAAGGTCAGAAAGTCCATCAATCTGTTAGGACCATTATTATTCCCGCCACCCAAGAAATCTATCTGCAATGCATCAGGGAAGGACTGACTGAGATATTTGTTGAGGCGGGTGCGATTGTCAGCACGCCGACATGTGGACCTTGTCTAGGTGGCTACATGGGCATTCTGGCAGCCGGAGAGAGAGTAGTCTCTACAACAAACAGGAATTTTGTAGGTAGAATGGGGCATACAGAATCAGAAATTTATTTGGCATCCCCAGCAGTAGCGGCTGCATCAGCCATCACCGGTAAAATTTCCAATCCCAAAAAAACAAATGGGACGGTTCCTTTTGTTTTTTGAATAAATAGTAAAGGAGAATCAGCTAGATGATAGCCAGAGGTAAAGTATTTAAATATGGAGACAATATAGACACAGATGTAATTATACCTGCAAGATACCTCAATACAGCCGATCCTAAAGAATTGGCTAAATATTGCATGGAAGATATCGATAAGAGTTTTGTTGATAAAGTCAGAGAAGGAGATATCATAGTAGCTGGCAAGAATTTCGGTTGTGGCTCTTCTAGGGAGCATGCTCCAATTGCCATAAAAGCAGCAGGAATTTCATGTGTCATAGCCAGCAGCTATGCCAGGATTTTTTACAGGAACTCGTTCAATATTGGACTTCCAATTATGGAGTGCAATGAAGCCTCAGAAAAAATTGAATCTAATGATGATGTTTCAATCAATTTCGAGACTGGAGAAATCAATAATCTAACTAAAAATGAAACCTATCAGGCACAACCATTTCCTGAGTTCATACAAAAAATCATCAAGTCAGGCGGTTTGGTGGGGTATGTCAGAGAGGAATTGAAAGCACAGTAATCCACAACTCATGAATAGGAGGTTTTATGACATATAATATTGCTTTGATTAAAGGGGACGGAATCGGTCCTGAAATCATGGACCAGACTATAAGGGTCTTGGCTGTGGTAGGCAAGAAATTTGGACATGTATTTGAAATAAAGGAAGTGCTGGCAGGTGGTGTTGCAATAGACGCAACTGGCAGTAATCTTCCAGATGTGACTATGGAAATCTGTAAAAGTAGCGATGCGGTTCTACTTGGTGCCGTAGGTGGTCCAAAATGGGACCATCTACAGGGGGGAAAGAGACCTGAGATGGCTTTGCTGACACTACGAAAAGAGTTGGGACTCTACGCGAATATCAGACCTTCAATAATGTTTGAAGCGTTGAAAGACGCTTGCCCATTAAAATCTGAAATTGTTGAAGGCGGACTTGATATTGTTATCGTTAGAGAGTTGACAGGTGGAATATACTTTGGCAAAAGAGAGACATCACAGACCTATGCCTGCGACTGTATGGAGTATTGGGAATATGAAATAGCTAGAATCGCCGAGAAAGCCTTTAAAATTGCAATGAAAAGAGGGAAAAAAATCACAAGTGTTGACAAGGCAAATGTGCTGGACACATCTCGTTTATGGCGAAAAACCGTAGACAAGATTAGTAAAAGATATCCTGAGGTGAAGGTTTCACATATGTACGTGGACAATGCAGCCATGCAGTTAGTCATCAACCCTAAACAGTTCGATGTGATTCTGACTGAAAATATGTTTGGCGATATCTTGTCAGATGAAGCTAGTATGATAACCGGGTCGATCGGCATGCTGCCTTCTGCTTCATTGGGGGATAAGAATTTTGGCATGTACGAGCCAATCCATGGTTCAGCACCAGATATTGCCGGAAAAGACATCGCCAATCCAATTGCTAGCATTTTATCATTGGCAATGATGCTACGATTTACCTTCTCAATGGAAGAAGAAGCAACAGCTATTGAAAAGGCGGTTGAAGATGTTTTGAATAAGGGCTATAGAACATCAGATATTGCTCATGGGAGAGATTATTTAGGAACTAGGGAAATAACCGATAAAATCATAGAAATGCTATAAAATAGTAAGAATCTATTGATATCCTATCCAATAGATTCTTACTGGTTAATGTGGCTTTCCATTCATAACCTCCTTTGGTTATTTGGATGACGAATATTGTCCGCACCCAAAATAGTTGATGCTATTATCTGCAGATGCCCATATCATGGCAAGCTCAAGTTCCTCATCGTTCAAGATTCTTTTGTCTTCCATCTGTTATTCCTCCATCCTAGACTTTGAGAAGTTTTCAAAGTCGGTATTTCTCAAAATTTTAGCAGACTTGATATACCATGTCAATAGATTTTGGACAAAATTGTATTAAAATATACACTAATTGTATTTTGTATTCATTACACAAACACTGCATAAAAAAGAACATGGAAAAGCCATCGAATATATTATCCGATGGCTTAAATTTGGAGGGTATTGATCAACTATTACTTACTTCTTCAGAGGGAGGCAAATCATCCTTAGAGAATTTTGAGATTTCGGTCAAGGATGAGACCAAACCTGCAATAGCTTGAATTTCTGATGGAATGATAATTTTGGTTGCTTTGCCGTCAGCTGCGGCTACAAAAGCTTCGAGGCTCTTCAAGGATAAGACTTCTTTGCTTGGTTTTGACTCATTGATACGTCTGATACCTTCAGCAGTGGCAGTCTGAATAGTGACAATAGCCTCCGCCTGTCCCTCGGCTCTTCTAATTGCTGCTTCTTTATCAGCCTCTGCTTCAAGGATAAGAGATTCCTTTTTCCCCTCAGCAACGAGAATTGCAGAACGTTTTTCACCCTCAGCTCTGAGGATCGACTCTCTTCTCTGTCTTTCTGCCTTCATTTGTTTTTCCATGGCGTCCTGGATTTCAGATGGCGGCATGATGTTCTTCAGCTCGACCCTATTGACCTTGATTCCCCATGGGTCAGTAGCCTCATCAAGGATTACTCTCATCTTAGTGTTAATGACTTCTCTTGATGTCAGGGATTCATCCAGTTCCAGATCACCTATTATATTTCTTAGTGTTGTAGCAGTCAGATTTTCTATAGCTGACAATGGTCTTTCAACACCATAAGTGAAGGATTTGGGA
>DMAP01000269.1 GCA_003446975.1 Clostridiales bacterium
CGATACGTTTTGTATTTTTCTCCACCAAAGGTTTCAATATCTCTCATCATAATTTCATTATACTCCCAAATTGTTGATCCCTCTACATATATGGAGAGGGATCAACAATTTGGGAGTATAATGAAATTATGATGAGAGATATTGAAACCTTTGGTGGAGAAAAATACAAAACGTATCGAATATATAAAAAGAAGATACAATAAAAAGGTCCCTTGGGGGGACTTTTTTATTGTGCGTATTTTTTTATGATGCCAATAATCACATCGACAGCTTTTTCCATGGATTGTATGGATATGTATTCGTATTTGCCATGAAAGTTATGTCCACCTGTAAAGATATTAGGAGTGGGAAGTCCCTTTAGAGATAGAGCAGAACCATCGGTGCCACCTCTAACAGGTTTGATGATTGGTTTAATGCCTAACTCCTCCATGACAGCTTTTGCTGTTTGAACCACGTGGTAGACAGGAAGGATTTTATCTTTCATGTTGTAATATTGGTCTTTGATGGTTAAACTTATAGTTTCCGGTCCATATTTTGTATTGAGAAAATTGGAAATTTCATTTAAGAACTTCTTCTTGGCATTGAACTTATCAGTGCTATGATCTCTTATAATGTAGGTCATGTTGAAGCATTCCACATCGCCGGATGAACTCAACAAGTGGTAAAAGCCTTCGTATCCCTCGGTATATTCAGGTTTTTCATTAACTGGCAAAAGATTGTTCAATTCAAATCCAATGCGTTGAGCATTTATCATCTTGTTTTTTGCGGACCCCGGATGTACATTTCTTCCTTGAATGACTATTTTAGCCTGTGCAGCATTGAAGGTTTCATATTCCAATTCTCCAATTTCTCCGCCATCCATTGTATAGGCAAAGTCTGCGGAAAATTTCTCCAGGTCGAAATTAATGGTTCCCCGCCCCACTTCTTCATCCGGGGTAAAGGCTATTTTGATTTTACCATGCTTGATTTCCGGATGATTGATTAAATATTCAGCAGCAGAAACTATTTCTGCAATACCGGCTTTATTATCTGCGCCAAGGATCGTCTTTCCATCTGTGACGATTAGATCCTGTCCTATATAGTTTTTGATTTCGGGGAAATCAGAGGTTTTGATGATTGTATTGGTTTCTTTGTCCAGCACAATATCCTGACCATCATATTGTTTTATTATCCTTGGGTTCACATTCTTTCCGGTCATATCCGGGGCAGTATCCATATGTGCTACAAAGCCAATGGTTGGCGTCTGATGTTCAACGTTTGAGGGAATCTCCGCAGTTACGTAACAATGCTCTGACAACGCCACATTGGAAAGTCCGATTGATATTAGCTCATCTACCAACAGACGTGCCAAATCAAATTGCTTCAAGGTGCTGGGATTTGTTTCAATAGTCTCATCTGATTGGGTATCTATCGACACATATTTCAAAAATCTGTTTACTAGCATGTTCATGATAACCTCCTTGGAATGACTAATCAGTTAATCGGATTCTAACAGGCACACTTGTCACATAAGCCTGACATTAGCACTTGGACATCCTTCACATCAAAATTTCTCAATTCGGATACATTTTGTATATTCAGGTTTAAGAACAAATCATATACATTGCCGCATCCATTGCATTTGAAATGGGCATGTTGGGTGAAATCAGCATCATATCTCACTTCATTGCCTTCAATATGGATAGGTTTGACAACACCCTTTTCAACAAATAAATGAAGTGTGTTTCAAACAGTGGTTTTTGACAATGTTATCAGTTCGTCGTTAAGACGATTGTATATCTCATCTGCCGTTGGGTGTATTCTATTGTTTAACAAAAACTGATAGATTTTCACTCTTTGTATGGAAGGCTTAATCGAGTTTTCAAACAGAAAGCCCTTTATGCCATCAATAGTATTAGATATCATTTTCTTCTTCCTTTAAATTATTTGTAAAGCTAGGCTTACAGCTTTTATTATAGCATCTTTGTGAATGATTGGACAACTTTTTTTGTCTTATCTTATCTGGCCATTGCCATAGATGAAATACTTGGTTGATGTCAGCTCTTCAAGTCCCATCGGACCACGGGCATGCAACTTTTGTGTACTGATGCCTATTTCAGCTCCAAATCCAAATTCCTCACCATCAGTAAATCTTGTGGAAGCATTTACATAAACCGCAGCAGCATCCACATCATTTAGAAATTTTTCTGAATTTGAGTAGTTCTCGGTTATTATAGCCTCTGAATGTCCGGTCCCGTATAGGTTTATGTGGTCGATTGCCTCTTGAATGTCTTTTACCACTTTGACCCCTAAAATCAAATCAAGATACTCTGTTTGCCAATCTGCTTCGTCAGCGAGAGCAATGTCGGCTTTAATGGTCTTTGTAGCTAAATCACCTCTTATTTCCACACCCTTTGATATCAATTGATCCAGCATGGAAGGCAGGAAGTCTTTCGCGATATCCTGATGAACCAATAATTTCTCACATGCATTACAGACGCCTGTTCTGCTGGTCTTGGCGTTTTCAACCACCCTCTTGGCCATGTCCAAATTAGCACTCTTATCAACAAATATATGGCAATTGCCTGTGCCTGTTTCGATTACGGGAACTGTGCTGTTCTCCACGACACTCCGGATCAGCTCAATACCGCCTCTTGGTATTAAAACATCCAGAAATTCATTCATTTTCATTAGTTCATAAGCGGATTCTCTTGATGTGTCTTCTACTATTTGTACAATCTCTTTTGGCAGACTCATTTCTTCCAGTGAGTTTTGGATAATATTAACAAGGGCGATGTTTGAGTTGATAGCCTCTTTGCCACCACGTAGAATTACAGCGTTGCCAGCCTTGAAACATAGGCCGAATGCGTCTATGGTAACATTGGGTCTGGACTCATAAATAATTCCGATTACCCCGATAGGAACTCTTTTCTTTCCGATTCTCAATCCATTGGGTCTTTGTTTCATGTATAAAACTTCTCCAATAGGATCATCCAAAGATGCGATGTTTTTTAGTCCTGAAGCCATGGATGATATTCTATCTTCTGTAAGTAGCAATCTATCCAGCAATGAATCCTTCATTCCCTGTTTTCTGGCTTCGTGGATATCGATGCTGTTGCTTTTCAAAATGTAGTTACTGTTTTTTACAAGGTTATCAGCAACCTTAAGCAAAACACAGTTTTTGTCGATGGTTGACAACCTTTGAACTTCCGACTTGATCATTTTTGCGTTTTTTCCCTTATTGTATAGCTCTGACATAATCTTCCTCCCCCGTTTTTGAAATACCAAAAAAAGTACCTATTTCTTCGCCTTCAAGAATTGAATAGATGATATTTATATTTTCCCCACTGGCAATGACCGTGCGGATTCCATTTTTCATCAGATTTTCTGCAGCCTTGATTTTTGTGTACATGCCTCCAGTTCCCGTATGGGTTCCTGCGCCTCCAGCTATTTTGTAGATATCATCATCAATTGTGTCGACATAAGATATCAGTTTGGCGTCAGGATCAATAGAGGGTGCCGACTCATAAAGGCCATCGATGTCGGAGAGCATTATCAGCACGTCAGCCTTAACTAAGATAGCAACCATAGAAGACAGTGTGTCATTATCTCCAATTTTACTGCCTTTTATTTCATCTGTCGAGACAGAGTCATTTTCATTGGCTATAGGGATGACACCCATGTCCAGTAAAGTGAATAGTGTATTTTCAACATTCCTTCTTTTAATCTGATCGGTCATGACATCCTCAGTCAACAACAACTGGGCAATCGTCTGATTGTACTCGTTAAAGAACTTCTCATAAAACTGCATCAACAAGCCTTGTCCAACTGCCGCTACCGCTTGCTTTTCCCTAAGTTCAACAGGCTTGCTTTTTAGACCAAGCTTACTCATCCCCGCTCCTATGGCACCTGAAGAGACCAGTACAATTTCTTTACCGCTGTTTTTTAGGTCAGTCAATATTTTTGAAAGTTGTTCTATTTTTTTGAAATTTATTTTTCCGTTTTTGTAAGTTATGGAGGATGTCCCGATTTTTATTACGATTCTATTGGCGTTTTTCAATTCAGATCTCATTAGTGTTCCTTTCAGTAGACAATATAAGATATCTTACATCAATCGATAAAAAAATTCAATCGGAAACAAAAAAATAACCGGATAGTCCGGTCATCCTTCGATTATTGATAATTCTGTGGACTTGGTGACTTGACGACAAAAAACTCCAATATTTCTTCATCCTCATTAAAAACATGCATTTTTATATCGAAAGGAATGTTCAGGATATTTCCTTTTTGATATTTTGAAGGCAGTTGCTCATCAAGTGAGATGGTGAGGGTACCTCGAACGATAATCATGTATACATTGGAATTGGAGTTGTGGACAGGCAATGCACCGCCTTTTGGCAAAATCATATGGTTGATATCTACATTTCCGTCGCTGATGATTCTTTCAATAATCTTTTCGTCATTGATCTGATAATTATAATTTTTTTCTATCATTTCTTATCCTCCAGATTTAAGCTGAATAATCAAATGCATGTCAATAATATTTGACATTAATTAGGCTTGTTATTTAATTAGAATTATAATATAATTTGGACATTAAAGTTGTAACAAAAGTTACGAAAAGAGGTTTTTATGTACGAAGGATGGATGGATGTCTTAATTAGAGCCGAGTTGTTCAAAAATATACCGCTCGTTGATTTGAAGCCTATGATTTATTGCTTGAGTCCGATGGTGAGAGAGTATAGCAAAGGTGAACTGGTGGCCATTGAAGGTCATAAAATCAAGGGTATTGGATTGCTCCTAAAAGGGGCGTTGACTATCTCCAAGGACGTTATTGATGGGACGAGCCTTATTATGAAAAAAATTGAATCCGGAGACATGTTTGGAGAAATAGCTGCTTTTGCAGAAAAGGAAGTCTGGCCTGCAACTGTTACAGCCTACCAGGACAGTTACGTCATGTTCATATCATCTGAAAGGATTGTGGGTCTTTGTCCAACAGGATGCAACGGACATAAAATTCTACTGAATAATATGCTGAGGATTGTTTCCAACAAGGCAATCAGTTTGAATGAAAAGATAGAGTATCTATCTGTACGAAGCATAAGGGAAAAAATCAGCAAATATTTGATAGCTCAGTATAAACAACAAAAAAGCACGACACTGTTTCTGAATATGAATAGAAATGAAATGGCGGATTTCCTGAATGTGACCAGACCATCACTGTCAAGAGAGATGTCCTTCATGAAAGATGAAGGACTGATAGATTTTCACAGATCTTCTGTCAAACTATTGGATTTGGACAGAATCAGCAGTTACTTGAACTGAAAAAACACTGACTTAGGCGAATATCAGGAGACCATATGATAAGACTTTTGAAACAAATGAAAAAATACAAGTATCAGGTTTTGCTCGTAGTCATTTTAACCTTTATTCAAGTTATAGCTGAGTTGTATCTGCCGAAATTGATGGCAGACATCGTCAACATAGGGATTAAGAATCAGGACACAAGTTTTATACTGAGAGTTGGGATTGTTATGCTAGTCATAACTTTACTGGGAACTCTTGCAGCTGTATTTAAGATGTATTTTAGCGCTATTGCAAGTGCCTCGTTTATTAAGGATTTGAGAGAAAAACTATTCAAAAAGATTCAAGGGTTTTCTCCTGGAGAGTTTGATGAAATAGGAACCTCCTCATTGATCACCCGGACCACTAATGATATTACACAGATTCAGAACGTGGTCATAATGGGGTTAAGGATGATGGTCAGAGCACCACTTATGGCGGTCGGAGGGATTCTTATGGCGGTTTCCCAAAATGCCGGATTGTCCTTGATACTGCTTGTGGTTGTCGTGGTTTTAGGTGTTATCATTGGTGTATTAGCCAACCTTACCATGCCTTTGTTTAAAGTCTTGCAGATTAAAACCGACAATCTGAATCGTGTATTGAGAGAGAGTCTGACAGGTGTCCGGGTTATAAGGGCCTTTAATCGAACTGAGTATGAAAAGGGAAAATTCGATGTTTCAAATAAGGATTTAACAGATACATCCTTGAAGGTAAACAAGATGATGATCACCATAATGCCCCTGATTATGCTTTTATTGAACTTCACCAACATAGCCCTGATCTGGTTTGGTGCGATCAGAATCGACACAGGAACTTTCTTGATCGGTGACCTGATGGCTTTTATTCAATATGCGATGTTGATACTGTTTTCAGTCATAATGATGACAATGATTTTTATTATGATACCAAGAGCATCAGCCTCCGCGCAAAGGATCATTGAAGTTCTTGATATGGAAAGCATGATTCAAGACCCTGAGAAGCCTATTGACGTTGCCGCTGGGAAAGGTGTTTTAGAATTCAGAGACGTTTGTTTTAGATATGCGGGAGCAGAGGAAAATGCCCTTTCTCATATTACATTCCGATCTAATCCCGGAGAGGTGACAGCAATCATTGGCAGTACTGGATCAGGCAAATCAACCATCGTCAATATGATTCCCAGATTCTTTGATCCCTGTGAAGGAAGTATTTTGATCAACGGTATAGACATCAGAAATATGTCGCAAAGTGATTTAAGGAGACGCATCGGACTTGTTCCGCAAAAGGCACTGCTTTTTTCAGGGACAATTAAAGAAAACTTGGTTTTTGGAGACGATTCATTGGATATGGAAAGGATATTCGAAGTGGCAGAGATATCACAATCCAAAGAATTCATCGATAGTATGGAACAGCAATTTGATTCTGTAATCTCACAAGGTGGAACCAATCTTTCTGGGGGGCAGAAACAAAGACTTTCAATCGCTAGAGCGATGGCTTCCAAGCGAGAGATTTACATATTTGACGACAGTTTCTCCGCTTTGGATTTCAAGACAGATGCAAAGCTAAGGGAAGCTTTGGCATCGGAAATAAAAGACTCAACGGTGTTGATTGTCTCTCAAAGAGTCAATACCATCATGAATGCTGATCGTATAATTGTTCTCGAGAAAGGTGAAATGGTTGGGATGGGCCGACATAAGGAACTGATGGAAACCAATCAGGTCTATCGGGATATTGTATTGTCGCAAATGTCTGAGGAGGAATCGGCATGAGAGATGAAAAAGACAACCGCTCGATGAGACATAGCATCAGTTCAAGAAGAGGACCGGGAGCCATAGCAGTCCCTGCTGAAAAGGCAAAGGACTTTAAGGGAACCCTCAAAAGGCTTTCCAAGTATCTGAGCCCATACAAAGGACCAATAATACTCTCTTTTTTCATGGCCTGTTTCGGGACGGTTTTCAGCATATTCGGGCCAAAGGTTATGGGGATGGCGACGGATAGTATTTATGACGTCGTGGTTGAAAGATTGAAAGGGAATTTTATTCCAATGGATTACCTTTATTTGCGAAATATACTAGTGGCTTTGGGTGGTTTGTATGTGTTTCATTCGTTATTTACTTATCTGATGCAACTCCTGATGGTGAACATTGCACAGAAGACGGTCTACAACATGAGAAACGAAGTCAATGATAAACTGACAAAACTTCCTTTGAGTTACTTTGATAAAAATACGCATGGAGAAATTCTCAGCCGAGTGACCAATGATATTGATAATATAAGCAACACACTTCAACAGAGTCTCAATCAAATGATAACATCAGCAGTCTCAATGGCAGGCATAATCATTATGATGCTGGCCATCAATTGGATGTTAACATTAGTGACATTGATAACATTGCCTTTAAGCGTGTTTATCACGCAATTGATAGCGAAAAAATCACAAAAGCATTTCAAGGACCAACAGAAAACTTTGGGTATGTTGAATGGACACATCGAAGAGATGTTTACGGGACATAAAGTGGTCAAAGCCTTCAATTATGAGGAAAAATCACAAAAAGAGTTCGACAGGCTAAATGACAAACTATATTATTCAAGTTCCATGGCACAATTTATATCAGGTACTATCATGCCATTGATGACATTTGTGGGAAATTTGGGATATGTGATCGTAGCCGCTGTAGGGAGTATATTTGTCTCCGGAGGAACTTTGACACTAGGAAGTATCCAGGCTTTTATACAATACTCAAGAAACTTCAGTCAGCCAATTATTCAAATTGCCAATATAGCCAATATTATTCAATCGACTATCGCTTCAGCGGAAAGGGTGTTCGAAGTTCTTGACGAGAAAGAGGAAACAGACAGAGGTTCATTTATGACAATCCAAGAGTTGAATGGAAATGTAGCATTTGAACATGTCCGATTCAGCTACGAAGATAACAAGGAACTGATCAGAGATCTCAATATATATGTTAAATCAGGGCAGACTGTTGCTATTGTCGGGCCTACAGGCGCAGGGAAAACGACTCTGGTGAATCTTTTAATGAGATTTTATGATATTCAAGGTGGTAGGATTACGATAAATGGCTATGATACGGGAGAAATATCGAAGCTAAGCATCAGAAATCTATTTGGTATGGTACTGCAAGACACATGGCTATTTAAGGGAACCATAAGGAAGAATATCGCCTATGGCAGGCTGGATGCAACTGAATGTGACGTGATTGAGGCTGCGAAAACCGCCTACGCAGATCATTTTATCAGGACGCTTCCGGATGGTTATGATACAATTTTGAATGAGGAAGCCGATAATATCTCTCAAGGGCAAAAGCAGCTGTTGACCATAGCGAGAGCAATATTAGCCAATCCTCAAATACTGATTTTAGATGAAGCCACCAGTTCGGTTGATACTCGGACAGAAAAATATATTCAGAAGGCTGCTGATCGTTTGATGGCGGGACGCACCAATT
>DMAP01000063.1 GCA_003446975.1 Clostridiales bacterium
TTGATGTTCATGTCTTATACAGTCGTTGATAAACACAACAATAGCAATAATTACGAGTCGTGGCTTGGAGCTTCAGTGACGGAACAAAGATTACTTATTGTGTTATCTTGAACTATATAATTTTGATGCAAAAATCCCTGCAAGCAGTCGCACAATAGCTGCACAAAACACATTTGTCAGGATCGACAACACTCTTGCCATCTGTCAGCTGCAGTGCACCCTGCTGGCACTTCGACAGACAAGCGCCACATCCTGTACACCACTCAGCGATATTAAGTCGTCTAGGCTTTCTGCTGATGGTATCCAACAATTGTTGGTGTCCTCCATCTTTGTTCAGTACAGATAAATTGAAGTCGATTTCTTCCCTGTATCGCATGCCAACTGCTGTCCAATCAACCAAGGGTGACTCAAATGAGAAACGCAACGCCCTGACTGGATCATCAGTGAGATGTCCACCACCAAGTGCTTTCATGCCAAGAATTTTCTTGCCTAAGGACTTGACCTTTTTCATGGCTTCAGTCATCTGGTCGATATCTCCGTCAACGATCCCGATTCCCTTTTCGTTATAAATTGGATGAATTATGTCAACCTCTTTCTGAATTCCGACATCCCTGACAGCTTCAAAATAATGGGTGGATATGCCTATGTTTTTAACCACACCTAAGGCCTTAAGCTCTTGCAATCGCTCAATTGCAGCATAGTGTCCCCTAAAGGTGTGGATGCTCTCCTGCTCATGAATCATGAAGATGTCAATGTAGTCAGTGTTCAACTCAGTCAGTGCTTTGTTGAAACTCCTATCCAATGTCTCCTTTGAGTAGGCGTAAGATTTGGTTGATATATATATATCCTTACGATTGATATTTTGAATCAGTTCTCTTAATATATCATAGTTGTCATACAGCTCTGCGGTGTCGAAAAAGNNAAAAAGTTGATTCCTTTTTGAAATGCATACAATAAAAGTGAGGTTTTTTCCTGTAGCGAGTAGCTGCATTGAAGAGGGCTTAGAGCCAGCGTACCATAGCAGATTTTTGATGCTTTGTCCATATCAGACATCACTTCTCCATTTAAAATAAATTAGCAGTATAAAATACTGCTAAATCTACCGATTATTTATTCAAATCTTCCAAATAGTATTTCAGTATTTCTTCCAGCAATTCGTCTCGTTCAACCTGCATGACAATGCTTCGGGCATTGTTGTGACTTGTTATATAGGTTGGATCACCTGACAGTATGTAGCCAATCAATTGACTGACGGGATTGTATCCCTTTTCGTTCAATGCGCTCAATACTGACTTGATGATCTCTTTAACTTCGTTCACATTATTTAGGCCAAAATCAAACTGAGTAGTTTTATTTATTTCCATAGTAACCACCTCATTGTTTATTATAAGTAAATTTCAGGAATAATTCAATCTATTTTGTCATATCAGCGATTATTTCTTTCGCTTTCTCCAATGCTTCCTTTATCATGAGGGGATTTTTACCGCCTGCTTGGGCGAAATCAGGTCTTCCACCGCCGCCACCGCCGACAATTTGGGCAGTCTGCTTGATGATATTGCCGGCATGCAGGCCTTTAGCGACAAGACCTTTTGAGACTGTAGCAACCAGCAATACTTTGCCGTCATTTTCTGCCGCGATGACGATGACAGCGTCTTGATTCTTGTCTCTGATCTTATCTGATATGTCTCTGATGGTGTTGGCATCCGAGGTGCCGATATCCAGCACAAAGGCCTTGATGCCGTTGATTTCAACAAAGTCATTAATAAGAGATTCCGTTTCTGACTTGATGGCTTCGTTCTTAAACTGCTGTATGGTTTTGTCTTTTTCTTTGCTTTCTTTTAAAAGCTGCTCAATCCTTGCTTCCAATCCCTCGGGATTTGTTTTCAGCTGTGCTGCAAGCTTTAGGGTCTTTTCCTCATAGCCTTTCAGATGACTGAATGCCAATTGACCGGTGACGGCCTCTATTCTCCTGATTCCTGAAGCGATGCCCGCCTCGCTGAGTATCTTGAACATGCCGATTTGAGCTGTATTGTTGACATGTGTGCCCCCGCAAAGCTCACTGCTGAAATCGTCAACACTGATAACCCTTACCTTTTCACCATACTTGCTGTCAAACAATGCGGTTACACCCGATGCTTTCGCTTCATCCAATGTCATGCTTTCTGAGCGGGTATCTAGGTTGCCAAATATTTTTTCGTTGACCAGATATTCTATCTTGTTCAATTCATCCTTTGTCAGACTCTCAAAGTGGGAGAAATCAAATCGCAATCTGTCACTTTCTACTAAAGATCCGGCTTGATTGACATGGCTGCCCAGGACCTGTTTCAAGGCTGCATGAAGCAGATGTGTCGCTGTGTGATTTGCTGCGGTTTTTTGTCTCTCTTTCATATCCACAGAGACAGACAAGCTATCTCCCGCTTTTATCAATCCTTTTAATACCTTTACATGATGTATGAAGATATCATTATTGGCCTTTGTCACATCAAAAACCAACGCTTCAAGCATGCCTGCTTTCAACAATCCTTTGTCGCCCTTTTGTCCTCCGCTTTCCGCATATAGAACAGACTCATCAAGCACGACATAGCCTTTGTTGTCTAACTGATCGACCGGGTTTAACTGATCGTCATAGAGCTTGATGACTGTTGCCTGAGTTTCTGTCTTGTCATAGCCAACAAAGCGTGTGCTTGAAACACCCTCTATCAGAATAGCGCTGCCTGACCAGGATTCCCCTGTTGAGGATTCCCTTGCGTTTCTCGCATTTTCCTTCTGCTGGTCCATGAATTGCTTGAATTCGGAAAAGTCCACTTCAAAACCTCTTTCCTGCAGTATCTCTTCTGTCAATTCGAAAGGAAAGCCATAGGTATCATAAAGCTTGAAGGCT
>DMAP01000320.1 GCA_003446975.1 Clostridiales bacterium
TGATATATTAGAAGAAAAATACAAATATATCAAGCTTTTTCCAGCTGGCAGATTGGATAAAGACACAGAAGGACTCATCATTTTAACCAATGATGGTTTGATGGCGCATAATATTTTATCACCAAAGAAAAAAATCGAAAAAAAATACTATGTGGAAATTGACGGATCTCTTACACAAGATCAAGTAGAAACATTGAAAAATGGCGTCATATTGGATGATGGCGATAAATGTTTACCTGCTAGGCTGGAAATACTTGAGGATAACAATATATTATGTAAACTTAATCTATATATCATGGAAGGTAAGTATCATCAAGTCAAAAGGATGTTTGCAACGATGGGCAGGCAGGTGACATATCTAAAAAGAATATCTGTTGGAGCAATCGTTTTGGATGAGAAGTTAGCAACCGGTGAATACAGGGAACTCACAGATATGGAGTTAAAAAATCTTCCGGTAACTAAAGACTAATTTTCAGAAATGTGGTATAATAAAAAACTAAAAGTTTAGAAAGGTCAAATTGTGAATACCTATATAAAAAAAGAAAGTATATTCAATAAGTTCTTCAGCAATAGAGATTTTTTGATACTACAGCTGATGAATGGAGATATCACAAAAAAAGAGTATATAGAAAACAACTATAAGTATATTGTGAGCTCCGGATTCAAGCCTTTTGAACGTATAGATTCTGTCGAGAAAGGCATGTTCAATTACCAATACTACAACATGATGGCAAAGTACTACAGCATGTTGGCTAAAAGCGAATGGGACAAGTCTAAAAGTCATGTCTTTTACAAGGGCTATCTTGATGAGTGCAACTATTTTTACAACGAAAAAGACAAGACGACCTTCAGATTGCTCAGGTTTTTGGAGTACAAGAATGTCGAAGCCTATTTCATCAAAATGGAGTCTCCTAAGTTGAAAGATGTGCTATATGAGATTCTTCTAAAGGATTACAACTACGCTGTGCTTCATTCTAAAAGTCTTTGGGTGCTGAATGCGCTGAAAAAAGAGAATGTTTTCGAAGACAAAATCAAGAAATCTGTAATAGATTATTATGTCAATGACAAATACTGATTGAATTACAAAAATAAAGAAACTATCGCTAGTTTCTTTTATTTTTTTAAATATCATATGATTTGCCTTATTGAGATATCTTAATAATGATTTCATCAAGCGTCATTTCTGAATCAATTAGAAAACTGCCAGATTTAAGTTTTGTATCAAGCTGCATTTCCACAACTCGTACAAGAAACTCATTTCTGTCTGAAATCAATCCATTATTGACGAGAATATCTCCAATTGCTTGCGCAGAGGAACCAGACGGAATCACGATAGTGACTTCAAAATAATCCCCACTGCTGGGGTTGGTAGGATCGGTATTGTCAGGATTATCGGTGCTGATCGGAATCTGCTCTGTAGTTGGTGGAGGTTCTTCACTTTGAATCGGATCTTTATTTACTTCAAAGCTAAATAATACATTGAATCTCCAAATCAGAATAACTGCGATTGCAATTACTACTGTCAAAATTATTGCATAATCGGTAGCTTCATAAAAAAAATCTCTTATAGCATAAATCAGTCGTCTCAAATGAAATCACTCCGTTCACTATTATCAAGTCTAATATAACATAATATCAAGCCTTGTACAATATTAATAATGTTTCATTTGTTTAAGAAATAGAATATAATTAGTGTATGATTGTGAAAAGAGGATACTATGATTGAATTGAATATATCTAAGAACGATGAGAATCAAAGGCTTGACAGATATGTAAAAAAATATCTCAACGATGCACCCAAATCTCTTATCTACAAGTTGATACGCAAAAAAAACATCAAGGTCAATGATAGCAGAACATCGATCGATTATTTTTTGAAAGAAGGTGATATCGTCAAGATATACCTATCGGATGAGACAGCTTCAAAGTACAGAAATCAAAAAACATATATCACCACAGGGAGAATACTGGATATAGTCTATGAGGACGAGAATATCGTCTTAATCAACAAACCAAAAGGCATATCCGTTCAACCGGAACGGGATGGGACCATCTCATTATTGGATGTGTTGCTGGAAAATATCAAGTTTGAAGGAACAGATACTTTCAGGCCAGCCTTTTGCAACCGTTTGGACAAGAATACAACCGGCATCATTATTGCAGCTAAAAATTATGAGGCGTTGAAGCAGATTAATAAAGCCATTAAAGAAAGGGCTGTAACAAAGATTTACTGCACCATGGTTTTTGGAAAAATCGACAAGCGTATTGAAATAGATGGTTTTTTAAAAAGACAAGACAATGAAAAGAAAGTCACAGTCTCAAAAGAAAAAAAGGATGATTCAAAGGCAATCAAGACCATAGTGACACCGAAAATAGGAAATGACTCGTTTACTGAGATAGAGGTGGAGCTCATTACAGGGAGAACCCATCAGATCAGAGCCCATTTGCAGCATATCGGTCATCCTTTGGTAGGCGATCTAAAGTATGGTGGAAAATACAAACAACTATCCAGTCAATTTCTACATGCTGAAAGTATTGGGTTCACGAAGATGGAAGGCACATTGGATTACCTGAACGGCAAATCCTTTTACGCGCCTCCTCCATCATCATACCTGCAATTGAAAAATGAACTTTTTAAATGATAGGACGTTTTTTACAGGAGGTTTTATGAGCGATAATCAATTTTACAACGACAGGGATCTGCGGAAACTGGTAAATACATTGGTTTTGATTTATCTGGAGGCTGTGTACAGACTATTTGAACTGCCGGATATTTATGTGGAATACTCAGTGAATAAAGGTCTTTATACTAAAATAAATGGTAAGGGAAGAATTGCAAAACATGAGTTGGACGAGATAAAGATGACAATGAAGATGTTGATAGAGTCCGATGTTCCAATCGTTAAACACATTTATTCCAAGCACGAGGCGATAGAAATTTTTAGACGCCAGAACATGCATGACAAAGTGAAACTCTTTTCCACTGTCAGCCTGGAAGAAATTGAGGTTTATAGAATTAGAGACAATTACTACAATATTTTTGGAGAAGTATTTTATTCGACTGGTCAAGCTGGCAATTTCGATCTTAAGCTTGCAGACAAAGGTATTGTTTTGCTCTTTCCAAGAAAAGAGGATCATTATGCCTTGCCGGAATATGTTCATCAGGAAAAATTGTTCAATATCTTTATGGAATCTGAAAACTGGGCAAAGCTATTGAAAGTGAGCGATGTTGGTGATCTGAATCTCAGAATTGGAGACGGATCAATCGATGACATAATCAGAGTAAGCGAAGCTTTGCATGAGAAAAAGATTGCAAACATTGCGGATAGCATATGTGAAAGTGAAGCTCGAATTATTCTGATAGCCGGACCATCGTCATCCGGCAAGACAACCTTCGCCAATAGACTGGGAATACAATTGAGGGTAAATGGCAAGGAATATGTCACCATTTCCTTGGATGATTATTTTGTCGACAGAGAAAAAACACCTAGAGATGAGTCCGGCAATTATGATTTTGACACGATTGATGCCTTGGACATACAACAATTCAATCAGGATCTGAACAAGCTTTTGCAGGGGATAGAAGTACAAATACCAACCTTTGACTTTATGACCGGAAAAAGAAGATATGATAAGGAGCCAACCAAAGTCAACAGCAGTCAATACATTGTGATCGAAGGCATTCATGGAATGAACGACAGATTGACCGAAACCATTCATTCAAAAGATAAATACAAGATTTATATCAGTGCATTGACACAATTAAATCTAGATGACCACAACAGAATCTCAACTACCGAACTTAGGTTGATAAGAAGGATGATCAGGGATAACCAATTCAGAGGACATAATGGCGAAAAAACTTTGGAATTGTGGGAAAATGTAGTCAAAGGGGAGAATCGATATATATTCCCATATCAGGAGAACGCGGATGTGATGTTCAATTCCTCGTTGATTTATGAGTTGTCTGTATTGAAAAAATACGCATTGCCTGTATTGGAGGAAATTGGAGAAAGCAGTCCATACTATCTGGAAAAAGCAAGACTACTGTCATTTATGAGATACTTCAATGAAATTGAGGATGAGACAGTGATTCCCAATACATCAATTATTAAGGAATTCATAGGAGGCAGTTGTTTCCATTAAAATTCCAAGCCTTCTCTTTTAACGGCGACTGATAATACTAAGCCGATACTGATCATATTGATGATCATAAAGGTACCACCGTAACTGATAAAGGGAAGGGGGAGGCCAGTCACAGGCGTCAGTCCCATAGTCATGCCAATATTTTCAAATATATGGAATAACATCATGGCTGTGATGCCGATGACAATCATTGAACCGAATAGATCCTGGGCATATTTAGCGATTCTGATCAGTCTGTACATCAATAATGTATAGAGAAGGATCAATGCTGTTCCTCCAAAAAAGCCAAGCTCTTCACCTATCACCGCAAAAATGAAGTCAGTTTGTTTGGCAGGCAAGAAACCATATTGGTTTTGTACCCCCTGAAACAGTCCGCGTCCGTACATTAATCCTGATCCTATAGCCAGCTTGGATTGTGTTACTTGATAACCGGTATCTAGAGGATCAAGACTCGGATCCAGAAATACCCGTATCCTGTCAAGCTGATAATTCTCAAGCGTCATAGCCAATATGGGAATCATAATAATGCCGATGGCCAGAAAAAGAAGAAAATACTTAACATTGAGACCTGCCGCAAAAAGCATGGCCACTATAAAGAATACAAATACCATTCCTGTTCCGAAATCAGGCTGAATGATAATCAAACCGATAGGAAATCCGGCAAAAATCAAAATCTTGATGAGTGTCATTGGCTTGTTTATCTCTTCTTTGTGAAGATCTATAAACTTTGACAAAGAGAGAATAAGACCAAATTTCACTATCTCGGACGGTTGAAAGACCAATGGGCCTATTGATAACCATCTTCTGGCACCCCACTGGTCTTCGCCAAATCCGAAAACAAGGACAGCTAACAGCATCACATTACACACAACATATATGGGAATGTAGAATTTACCATAAGCCTCATAATCGATAAATATAAGGATGACCATCACAACCAAGCCCATCACAAATGACAGGATCTGTCTGTTGACGTAACGTTCAGACCCCGCAGGCAAGCTGGTTGTCGCACTTTTTATCATGATGAAACCATAGATAGATAATGCGAAAACCGTTAGCAGTAATAGAAAATCAAATCTTTTCCAGAATTTTTTGTCAATCTTTACCATTTTACCCTCTAATTGTCAGAATATACCATTATAACACGTTAATGCTAAAAACCAAGTGTTTCTCCAACAATAATGACTTTAATCCTACCAGGGTTGCGATTAAATCGTGTGATTAATATTTGCCCACAAACGCAGTCTTTTACAAGGCAATCGCTGCAAACACCAGATTTGTTGCATGGCGTGTCATAACCCAATCTGATGGTATTGGGTGGTGTAGCATAATTTCTGACTCTTTCAACAGCATTTTCCACCGTAGGCACTATCTTATTCATGCCAACAACTATGATTACATTTTTGGGGCCAAAACTCATTGCGGCTACTCTGTTTCCATTTCCGTCGATATTGACCAGCATGCCATCCTGGCTCACAGCATTTGAACTGGTCAGATAATAATCTGAAAAGAAAGCTTCTTTCATTTTTTGAGTTCTTTCTTCTCCGGTAAACTTGTCTCTGTCCACCAGTACATAGTTGCCATTTTCAAGTATTGGTTTGATGCCCAGCTCATTGAGTGATTCCGATCCGCCCCAGCTGATGCTTTTGCCTTCCTCGATGAAACCTAACATCAGCTTCAAGGCTTCATCCTTGTTAGCGCAGTAATAGCCTTCGATGTTTCTTTTAGCAAAGTGCTTGATAACTGTTTGTGCCTTTAACTCATAACTTTTCTGTAAATGTGTCATAATTTTCCTCCAATAATATAATATGATTAGCAATGCATCTAAATTTATGATATTATAATTCCGAGAAAAATTCAAAGAAAATTTAGGAGATCACATGATTAATATAGGGGCCCACTTATCCATTTCCAGAGGATTCACTGCGGCTGCGGAGACAGCCATTTCCATAGATAGCAATACGTTCCAATATTTTCCCAGAAATCCAAGAGGTGGGGCTATAAAGCAGTTGGATGAAAAGGATGTAAAAAGTTTTTTTAAAATGGTTGAGACTCACAATATCTTAAATATCTTAGCACATGCGCCATACACATACAATCTCAGTTCAAATAAGGAGGATGTTAGGCGATTTGCAAAGGAGGCTTTTCGGGAAGATTTGGAAAGGCTTGAAAAGCTGCCGGTGAACCTGTATAATTTTCATCCAGGAAGTCATACTGGCAATGGCATTGACTTGGGCATAGATTATATTGTGGCTATATTGAACGACATAATCACAGATGACATCACCTCCACCATATTGCTTGAAACCATGTCAGGAAAGGGAAGCGAAATAGGAAGCACATTTGAAGAGCTTGCCAGAATAATAGATGGCGTCAGACAAAAGGATAAATTAGGTGTGGGTATGGATTCATGTCATCTATTCAGTGCCGGTTATGATATAGTGAATAATCTGGATAGTGTTTTGGATCAGTTCGACCAAATAATCGGTCTGGAGAGGCTGAGAGGGATACACCTCAATGATAGTATGAAGCCTTTTAATGATAAAAAGGACAGGCATGCCGGGATAGGTGAGGGATTGATTGGCCTCGAACCATTAATCAATCTAATCACCCATCCAAAACTGAAGAAGCTTCCATTCTACTTAGAGACACCCTTTGAAGTGGAAGGACATGCGAAAGAAATAAAATTGATCAAAGAAATCATTCTGGAAAGAGGTATATCATTTGAATAAGCATTTGTTTGAAGAAATTCTGTTAAGGGTAGAGAAGCCGGCTAGATACACCGGTGGGGAACTGAATTCAGTTGTCAAGGATAAGGAAAACGTGAAAATCAGATTTGCTTTTGCTTTCCCAGATGTTTATGAGGTGGGAATGTCACATCTGGGCATGCACATCATTTACAATCTACTGAACAGCTATCCTGATATATGGTGCGAAAGGGTGTTTGCGCCATGGACGGATATGGAAAAGGAACTGAGAAGCCATGAAATGGAGTTGTTTACGCTGGAGAGCAATGACAGCCTGAAAGACTTTGATTTTGTCGGCTTCACATTACAGTATGAAATGAGCTACACCAACATCCTGAACATGCTGCAGCTTTCAGGCATACCATTGGAAAGCAAAAAAAGAGATGAATCCTTTCCGCTTGTCGTTGCAGGGGGACCCTGTGCATTCAATCCTGAGCCATTGCATGAATTCATCGATATTTTTTTTATTGGCGAAAGCGAGGAACTTCTTCCTGAAGTCATGGCTCTTTATGATAAACACAAGAAAAAAGGTTATTCTAAATTAGCCTTTCTTAGAGAAGCCTGTCAGATTGAAGGAATTTATGTGCCGTCTTTCTATGATGTTGTCTATGAAGACAGCGGAAAGATAGCTAATAGAATAAAGCTATATGATAAGGCACCGGATGTGATAAAGAAGAGAATTATCAAGGATTTGAACAAGTCATACTTCCCGGACAAGATTATTGTACCATTCATTGAAACGGTCCATGACCGCATCGTTCTTGAGATTTTTAGAGGATGCACAAGGGGATGCCGATTTTGCCAAGCCGGCATGATCTACAGGCCGGTAAGAGAGAAGTCTGTCGAGACATTGTTGGCACAGACTGAGTTGCTCCTGGATAGCACAGGCCATGAGGAGATATCTCTTTCATCTTTAAGCACAGGGGATTATTCAAAGCTTATAGAGTTGTCACAGGCCTTGCTGGATAAGTACGAGGAGCGAAGAATAGGACTATCCTTGCCATCCTTGAGACTGGACTCGATTACATTTGGGTTAATTGAAAGAGTTCAAAAGGTAAGAAAATCCGGACTAACATTTGCGCCAGAAGCCGGATCTCAAAGAATGCGGGATGTGATTAATAAAAACATTACCGAGGAAGATATACTTGGTTCGGTGAAAACAGCTTTTGAGTTGGGGTGGTCCAATATCAAGCTGTATTTTATGGTTGGCTTGCCAGGCGAAACAAGAGATGATATTTACGGCATCAAAGAAATGGTCTACAAAATCAAAGACGCTTTCTTTGACAGACCAAGGGAGCTTATCAGAGGGAATTTCAATATCAATGTCAGTGCGGCATGCTTTGTACCTAAACCCTTCACACCATTTCAATGGGATCCGCAGAACTCGGTTAAGGAGTTCCAGGATAAAACCGGGTATTTGAAGCGAGAAATCAAAGATAGGAAGATATCATTTTCATATCATGATCCAAAGCTCAGCAATCTTGAGGGAGTTTTCGCTTTGGGAGACAGGCGCGTAGCAAATGGCATGAAGAAAGCCTTTGAGATGGGTTGCACCTTCGACGGATGGGGAGACCAGTTTGATTATGAGAAATGGTTGGCCGCCTTCAAAGAGGAAAATATATCCATGGATTTTTACAATGGAAGAAAAAAAGAGTACAATGAAATACTGCCTTGGGATTTTATTGATTGCGGTATCAGAAAAGAATACCTGATAGACGAGAAGGAGAAATCTCTAAAAGGTATCACAACAGATGATTGCAGGATCAATTGTTCAGGCTGTGGTGTCAATACAAGTTTAGTTGGAGGTCCTTGCTTTGAAGATAGTATTTAAATACACCAAATTGGGCAAGTTGAAATTTATCTCACACCTTGACAATCTGAGAGTACTGCAGAGAGCTTTGAGACGAACAGGAATCATGGCTAAGTATTCAGAAGGCTTCAATCCTCACCCGAAATTGAGTATAGCCTACCCTTTATCCCTTGGAGTAGAGAGCATCGGGGAAATAGCTGAGGTAGAAATCCTTTCGGATATGGCGATTCATGACTTTATATCCAGGATGAATGATTGTCTACCTCAAGGGATGCTTATAACAGAGGCCTCCGAGTATTTGGGCAACCAATCGGTACCTTCCATGGTTTGCTCTCAGGTCTATCGTTTTATCATCACGCATGATAACCCTACATCAGTTGATGAGACAATCAATTCTCTGCCTGGGTTGCTACAGAATGATTATGTCATCACAAGAGAGAAAAAAAAGAAGAACAAGCTGATCCGAAAAGAATTGAATGTTACCTCCTACATATCAGAGATTGAATTGATTGGTACCAATCAGTTGGATGTTGAGATCAGAATTGTCATACAAGTAAGTGATAGTGGCAGTTTGAAGGTTGAAGAAGTTAAGAATTTCATATATAATAGCCTGAGTGGCATTACAGGTATTGAGATACAGAGAACAGCACTTAATTTTATTGACAAAGTAATATAAATTAGGTATAATACTTATTTGTAAGCAGCCGCACTGAACAGGTTTTAAACGAAAGTACCTGCAAAGGCGAGACTGGGTAGAGGAGGTGTTTTATTATGTACGCAATAATTGAAACTGGTGGGAAACAATACAAAGTCCAGGAAGGCGATGTTATAAGAATCGAGAAGTTGGATTTGGCTGAAGGTGATACTGTTACATTTGACAAGGTGTTGCTATTGTCCAAGGAAGATGGTATAACTGCAGGGAAGCCATATCTTGAAGGCGTTACTGTAGACGCGGTGGTCGAAGGACAAGGCAAAGCCAAGAAAATCATTGTTTTCAAGTTCAAACCGAAAATAGACTACAGAAGAAAGCAAGGGCATAGACAACCATATACACAAGTCAAAATTGAAAAAATAGTTGGTTAAGCTATGATAAGAATCATCCTAGTCCGTAATAAAAGCAAATATGTCGGGTACGAAATAAGCGGGCATGCCCGCTATGCCAAAAGCGGTTATGATATAATCTGCTCGGCTGTATCCATACTGGCATATACAACGTTGAATTCCATGTCGACTGTAGCAAATATTCTGGAACAAGAAATGACGTACGCTATAGATGAGAAAAATGGAGATATGCGTTTACGCTTGATACAGACAAACATGAAGACAGATATTATTCTGAAAACATTTGAAACAGGAATAAAACTATTATTAGAAGATTATAGTCAATATATAAGCCTTGATTATAAGGAGGTGTAGCGATGATAGCAAAATTGAATATCCAATTATTTGCACATAAGAAGGGTGTAGGTAGTTCAAGAAACGGTAGAGACAGTGCGTCAAAGAGACTCGGGTTGAAGAGAGCTGATGGTCAGTTTGTACTGGCTGGCAATATTCTTGTAAGACAAAGGGGAACTAAATTGCATCCTGGAAACAACGTTGGCATAGGTGGAGATGATACACTTTTTGCATTAGTTGATGGCGTAGTTAAGTTTGAGAGAAAAGACAAGAAGCGAAAAAAAGTAAGCGTATACCCACAAGAAGCATAAATCTGACCTACCTTTAAGGTAGGTTTTTTTTGCATTAAGAGGAAGTGATTAAATGTTTGTAGATATTGCAAAGATACATGTCAAGGCTGGTAAAGGCGGAAATGGCTCAGTAGCTTTCAGACGGGAAAAATACGAGCCTATGGGGGGTCCTGCAGGGGGAGATGGTGGAAAAGGCGGTGATATTATTATCATTGCCGATGAAAGCTATAGAACGCTGATGGATTTCAAATACAAAAAATTATTTAAAGCACCAAACGGTGAAGATGGTAGAAACAAAAAGCAATATGGCGCAAAAGGCGAAGATCTGATTTTGAAAGTTCCTGTGGGGACACTTGTCAAGGATGAGGAAACCGGAATCATATTGGCGGACTTAAATAGGGATCAGCAATCATTTGTTGTTGTCAAAGGCGGTCGCGGTGGAAGAGGCAATACAAAATTCAAAAGCTCTATCAGAAGAACACCAAGATTTGCAGAACCAGGTGGTATTCCAGAGGAAAGATGGATTGTGCTGGAACTGAAACTGATTGCGGATGTAGGCTTGATCGGATTTCCAAATGTTGGAAAATCAACCTTTCTATCTGTGACTACCAGTGCAAATCCAAAGATAGCGAATTATCATTTTACAACATTGAAACCAAACCTTGGGGTGGTTAAAATGCCATCAGGAGAGACTTTTGTATTGGCCGACATACCAGGACTTATAGAAGGCGCATCTCAGGGGATAGGTTTAGGACACGAGTTTTTAAGACATATCGAGAGGACAAGACTGTTGCTGCATGTGATAGATATTTCAGGTCAGGAAGGGCGAAATCCCATTGATGACTTCCACAAAATAAATGAAGAGTTGCGTACTTACAGTGACAAATTGGCAGAAAAAAAACAAATCATTGTTTTAAACAAAATAGATTTGCCAGGTGTTGAAGACAATATTAATCTGGTGAGAAACCAACTGGGGGACAGTTATCAGATTTTTGAGATATCTGCAGCGACTGGGCGTGGCATAAAAGAAGTTCTATATGCCGCATTGGAAATGATGAAGTCAATTCCTCCCGAAGAGACCCTTTATGATGAATCAGAGGTTATCAAGCTTCACAATATTGCAAGGAAAGACACCATCAATGTCTATAAAAGAAATGAAGTTTATGTGGCTGATGGCTATTTCCTGGACGTACTTGTTGAGTCAACCAATTTTGAAGACACCGAATCAATCAGGAATTTTCAAAAAGTGTTAAATGATAAAGGCGTTGTTGACAGATTGAGAGAGCTTGGAGCCACAGAAGGCGATACAGTTGAGATATGCGGAATAGAGTTTGATTTTATTGAATAGAGGTGAACCATGATTACAGGAAAGCAAAGAAGTTATTTGAAATCACTGGCAAACAGCATTGATCCAATTGTAAATATCGGGAAGAACGGCATAACGGAAAACCTGATAAAACAAGCGGATGGTGCCTTGGAAGCAAGAGAGTTGGTAAAGTTCAAGATTTTAAACAATGTGGATCTGGAAGCCAACAACACAGCTAGTGAACTGGCCGAAATACTGGGAGCAGAGTTTGTTGTCAGCATCGGCAGAAAATTTGTCCTTTACAGAGAATCTGATGAAAAAATAATTAAATTACCATAATAAAAAAGCACCCGAGAGGTGCTTTTTTATATCAGCAATTTAACTCTAGATGAATCGATTGTCTTATGCAGCTCTTTAGTCCTTAAAACATATTTATAGATGGCATCATTGTCAACTCCGAAAAGCCTAGGGGTGCATCCAATCAAAACATTGACCATATCATCGTAAGTGATCGTCAGATCGCCCGAAAAATATTTTTTGATAATGTTGATAGAGCCACCGGTTTCCAATGCCGAATAGCACTTGATAAGATTCATATCAATATTGTAGTCGTTCTTTTTGTTGATATTTATAAAGTTGTTCAGGGAGTATTCCTCTATGATTTTCACAACGATTTTTTCGTTGATGGTCTCTTTGAAAAACCTTAGGTTATTGGGATTATTGAAAATTATATCATAGGCAACTCTTTCTTTCGCCATATAAAAAAGGATAAGATCTTCTTCTTTGTTGCAGACATCACAGACGATATTATCCAGGTTTTCAAAAAAATCAGTAAAAATGATTTTTATGATATTATTTTTAGTCTTAAAGTAATAAGAGAGCAGCCCAAGATTTACCGATGCCAGATCGGCTATTTTCTGAACCGTCGTGTTATTGAATCCCTGCAGATAAAAAAGGGATTTAGAAGCATTGATGATGTTGTTTCTGGTTTCTATTCCTTTCTTATATCGTTTAATAAGAATCACCCCACTGTTAATAATATAACAAATTATAAAGTTTGTGACAATACCCAATATTGTGTATAATGATATTTAGTAAATATTATTTAAGATAAGGAGCACATATGGATACTTTGTTGAGAGTAAAACTTGTAGAACACACTCCGAATCCGGAAAAAATTGTGGCCGCTGCAGCCAAATTGTGTTATTCGGATATGTCAGGGGATGAGATAATCGAAGATTTGACTCAGGAGAAAGCCGAAAGTTTCATCAAAATGCTAATGAAATTAGGACATCAGTCTCCTGTGGAGCATGTCAGCTTTACATTTGCCATTGAAGGTGTCAGCAGAACACTGACACATCAATTGGTTAGACATAGAATCGCCAGCTATAGCCAGAGATCACAGAGATATGTGACGGAAGGCCA
>DMAP01000098.1 GCA_003446975.1 Clostridiales bacterium
CTCGGACAGGGAGCCATGGCCTTTTTCCTTCAGGGAGCAGCAGGAGATATAACAGAAATAATGTATAAGGATGTAAACCATCCGAGAGATAGTGAACCTTTTGGTCAAATGCTCGGACTAAATGTACTAAACAGGACAAGAGAAATAGCCACCTGCGAAACTAAACGGTTATCTGTGGTTAACAAGGTCATCTATCTTCCACTTNNCAGATTTTGCTTCGAATCTGAATGCTTTGGAAATGGAAACTCAGATACTTTTGGACTCTCTCAGATCAACAAGTTTGAACTTAAAAACATTTCTTCCTTTATACTTGAAATACAAAATTTCCGAATCCTATCCTTCCTATTATAAATATCTATATCTGGATGAAGAGAAAAAAGGAACAGAAGATTTCAAGAAACTGGATGAATCAAATAGGAGAGATATCGATAAATATATCCGCAATATCCATATAATGGAGAGGCTATCTCATATTCGTGAAGATATCTATTGGTTAAAACTTAGAAAGGAGTTGGCCAACAAAACTGGAGGAACGAGTATTCCTGTAGAGATTTTGGGAATCCGCATCGGAGACTTTATACTTGTTTCTTTTCCGGGAGAAGCATTTGCAGCTGTAGGACTTAGCATCAAGAAAATGTCGCCATATCCTTTTACTTTTCTTTCAGCTTATTCCAACGGTTACATACATTATGCTCCCGACAAAGAGGCCTTTCAAAAAGGCGGATATGAAGTGACAAATTGCATTCTTGCACCCGAATGGCAGGAGACTTATGAAAAAGAGATACTGAGAATGATAAAGCAATTATAATTAAATCTATAAAACGAATTAAATCATTAATTAATAGATATTCACACATCAAACGATTTGCATATGAAAAAGGAACATACAAAAGAGAAAACCGTAAAGGTTATTCCCGTTCATTTCGGTGAAAAAGTCATCGAACTGCATGTACCAAAGAAAAATCTTTGTTTCAACCTAAAAAGAAATGACTTCGATGCACCGGAGGACCCTCGTGCTGAGATAAGAAGGGCTTTGCAGAATCCAAAAGGAACAGAAAGATTGAAAGAGATGGTTTCAAAAGACTCTGCCGTTGTAATCTTGGCAGATGACAGAACAAGAGTCACTCCCCAGAAATTAATTCTCCCGTTGATTCTTGATGAATTGCACGAAGCGGGAATTGACAACGAACAGATCAAGCTGGTTATAGCCTATGGCACTCACAGGCCTATGACAGATAAAGAGATACTGGAACGGTTCGGACAGGATATTATTGATCAGATTGAGATAAAACATCATGATTGTCATGATAATCTGGCAAACAGGGGAATCACAAAGAGAGGAACACGCATAGTAGTCAACAAAGAGGTTCTCAATGCCGATATCCGTATAGGAGTAGGGGGGGTACTGCCTCACCATCCAGTCGGTTGGAGCGGTGGTGCCAAAATACTTCTTCCCGGAGTGGCAGGAACTGAAACAGTTCATGCCATGCACCTGCTGGGAGCAACTGAACAGCAATTAGGCAAGGTACTAACTCCCTGCCGAGAAGAAATGGAAGACTTTGCAAGAGATATCGGACTTCATTTTATTGTGAATGTTATACAGACTGATAAAGGAGAGCTGCTGAAAGCTGTGGCAGGTCACTTTATTGAAGCACATCGTGAAGCTGTAAGGTGGGGAATGAAAATTTTCGGAGCAAAATTCGCTCAAGCAGCCGACATCACCATCAGTAGCGCTTATCCATCTGATTACGACTTAACCCAGGCCGATAAAGGGTTGTTCTCGGCAGAGATTGCTACTAAACCCAAGGGTGAAATTATTCTTCTATCACCTTGTTATGAAGGAATTGCACCTACTCATGGAAAAGAGATTGCCCGCCTTGCCAAATATGATGATGCCACGCTTTTCAAAATGTTGGAGGATATTGTTATTGAAGACCGGTTTGGAGCTTCGGAGTGTATGTACCTGAATCATATTAAGCGGAATTTTAAAGCCACTTTAACAATGGACCCGATACTGACCAATCTGCTTGGATTTCATTATTTGAACATAGATGATCTACAAGAGTATTTGGGTAAACGTATCAATCTGGATAATGATATTCAAATTGGAATAGTACACAATAGCAGCGAGGTGTTACCGGTGCAGAAATAAACTGAAAATAAAACTATTAACATATAAAAGCAAATCAAAAATTATGAAACAGAAATTATCATGTCTGAAATAAAAACAATGTTGAAGCGATTTGGAAATTCTCTGAGCTCCGTAGGACCTGGTCTATTCCTTGTAGGTTATAGCATCGGCACAGGAAGTGTGGTTGCAATGGCCTCAGCAGGATCCAGATATGGTATGTCTATGCTTTGGGCTTTAGCCCTTTCCTGCATATTCAGTTTTTTCTTATTGGAAGCTTATGGACGGTATACCATAGTAACGGGAGAAGGAGCACTCTATGGTTATAAGAAACATTTCAAATCTCTGGGTAAACCGGTAGCTTTGATAACTTTGGTTGGATTGGTTTTTGTCGAGATTCTGGCACTTATTGGCATAATGGGGATTGCTTCCGACCTTATGAGACAGATATCCATCCGTCTGTTTGGGGAGCCCGGATGGAATCCGGTTTATATTGCATTTGGAGTAATTATTTTTTTATATCTATTCCTGCTGACAGGGAAATATTCCTCGTTTGAGAAGTTAATGATACTCTTCGTCTCCATTATGGGAATCAGTTTTATTATCTCCATGTTTGTCGTCTTTCCAGAGCCTAACATTATATTAGAAGGATTTACTCCCAACTTACCGGACGAAAAAAATGCTCCGATGATTATTGCGGCACTGGTAGGTACAACTTTAACGGCGCCTACCTTTGTGGTAAGAAGCATGCTGATGAAAGAAAAAAAATGGACAATAAAACACTCGAAACATCAGACAAAAGATGCCTTTGTGGCTGCATTATTGATCTTTATCATAAGCGGTTCTGTTATGACATGTGCTGCAGGCACTTTATTTAATACAAATAAACCAGTTGAAGATATACTTACGATGGTAAGTATGCTGGAACCCTTCCTGGGGCACCTGGCTTTTCTTGTTTTTATCATGGGAATATTTGGTGCGACGCTCTCTTCTATTTTCCCAATCGTGATGCTTGCACCTTTATTGATCAGTGACTATGAAAACAGACCTGTGGTTTATAATGGCTCCCGTTTCCGAATAATGACTGGTATCGCTCTTCTTTTTGGGTTAGTTGTACCCGCATTTGGATTTAAGTCGGTTTTTGCCATGTTGAT
>DMAP01000307.1 GCA_003446975.1 Clostridiales bacterium
CGACTCCAAATACAAGTTTTTTGGCAGGGTTGATATCTATTACGGTGATAAATATGATTACAATCATCTGGATAAAAGCACCCTGGATTCAAAAAACTATACAGAAATAAGCGTTGACATCATGAGAAGGATCTACAATCTCAAGGAAGCCTTTTAGGAGATAATCATGGAAATCATTAGAGCAGACCACTATGCCACCTGTTTCGGCGTTGACAGGGCATTGGAGATGACGACAGAAGAACTGAAATCGGAAGAAGCCCTGTACTGCTATGGCGAACTGATCCATAACAATGACGTGCTGGAAAGCTTGAAGGCCAAGGGTTTGCAGATAGTCAACGATTTGAGCGGCATTAAGGACTCAAGCCTAGTGATACGCTCCCATGGAGTCGGTCAATCCGTCTATTCAGAATGCGTCAAAAATAACATACGCATCATAGATGCAACCTGTCCGAAGGTCAAAAGAATTCATGGAATAGTCCTTCAGTACTGTGAAGATAATTATGACATCATTATTTTCGGCAATAAAGACCATCCGGAGGTAGAGGGGATAAAGGGCTGGTGTGATAAAAAAACCTTTATCTATTCCGACCTGAATGACTATGAAACCAATCACAATTTTGTTGGAAACAACACTTGCATCGTATTTCAGACCACATACAATATAAATAAGTACAATGAGATAAAAGAATTCTTTTATTCTTTAAATAATAATGCTATTATAGTAAAGGACACCGTCTGCAGGGCCACGGAGCTTAGACAGGAAGCAGCAAAAAAACTGGCTGTTGAATGTGATTCCGTGTTGGTGATAGGTGGTAAGCAAAGCTCAAACACCAAAAAACTGTATGAAATTTGTAAGGAACTCTGTGATAATACCTACTGGATTGAAAACGCTGATGAGATTCCTTATGATTTGATAAAAAATTCTAAGAAGATCGGTATTACAGCAGGAGCATCGACTCCGCTGGGAATAGTCGAGGAGGTTATTGTTAATGTCAGAACAAAACGAAATGCATGAGTTGCTAGAAAATTTTGAATTCATTAAAATTTATCCAGGAAGACAAATAAAAGGAACTGTAATCCTTGTTGAAAGGGACAAGGCTTTGGTTAACTTCGGTTACAAGGCTGACGGGATTATCACCAAGGATGATTACACAATGGATGATGTGGAGGACTTGAGAACTATTCTGAATGTCGGCGACGAGATTGATGCTGTAGTAGCAAGCAACAGCAACGACGATGGTAACATTGTCTTGTCAAGAAAGGGCTTTGAGGAACAACAGAAGTGGGATGATATTGTGGAGCTGATGAAAAGTGGTGAAACTGTTACCGTCAAAACCGTTAATTCAAATGACAGTGGTGTTATAGCCGAGTTCAAAGGATTCAGTGGTTTCATACCAGGCTCTCATTTGTCCAAGGACAGAAACGCCGTACCAGCTGATTTTGTCGGAAAAAATCTTGAAGTTAGAATCATCGAAGCAAAAATGAAAAACAATAAGAACAAGTTGATTTTCTCTAGAAAAGTGTTGGAAATAGAAGAAGCAAAGATTAAAGAGCAGGAAGCCTGGGAATCAATCGACTTGAAGGAAGTATACGAAGGCAAAGTCAATCGTGTTGTTGATTTCGGCGCATTTGTGGAAGTCAATGGCATAGAGGGGCTACTGCATATCAATGAAATATCTTGGAACAGAATCAAGCACCCTTCAGAAGTTTTGAAAGAGGGAGATTTGATTACTGTCAAAGTGTTGAAGAAAGATATTGAAAGAAAAAGAATGTCTTTAAGTCTGAAAGCAACCCTTAAGAGACCCTTCGAGCTGTTCACAGAAAACTACAATGCAGGCGATATCGTAACAGGCAAGGTGGTATCCTTGACAGATTTTGGTGCTTTTGTAGAGATAGACAATGTTCAGGGATTGTTGCATGTGTCCGATATCTCATGGGATATGGTCAAGCATCCGCAAGATGTATTGAAAGTGGGACAAGAACTTGAAGTAAAAATATTGGCAATCGACAGCAAGAAGGAAAGACTGTCCTTAGGCGCCAAGCAATTGTCAGAAGACCCTTTCGTTAAATACACAAAGAATCTTAAGCGTTTTGACATTGTCAAAGGCAAAGTCACCAGCATGACAACTGAAGGTGTCGTGGTTGAATTGGCCGAGGATATCGAAGGATTTGTACCGACAAAACTGGTATCAAAGGATAAGTTGAGAACACCGGCTCAAATCCTTGAAAAAGACCAGGAAGTTGAATGCAAGATTACAGATATAAACAGAAAATCAAAGACAATCAAGCTAACCATGATTATAGAAAATGAAAGCGATGATAAGAAAGATAATAGAGTAGAGAACCTCAGCAGCTACACATTAGGAGATGACAATTTCACAATAGGTGACTTATTCACTAAAAATAGTTGTTAGTTCACACTAACAGCTTTTTTTTACTTTTTTGATTGATATTTAATTTTATCTCATAATATGATAAAATATTGTAGTTTGAATATATTACATAATAAAGGTGATTAGATGAATAAACAATTTTACATAGAAACATTCGGCTGTCAGATGAATGAATATGATTCCGAAAAAATCAGTGGTCTCTTGAATTCTCAAGGCTATATGGAAACGACATTAAGGGAGGAAGCTGATTTAATTATTTTCAATACCTGTTTGATCAGGGAAAACGCTGAAAACAGACTCTATGGAAATCTAGGGGAGGT
>DMAP01000352.1 GCA_003446975.1 Clostridiales bacterium
TGGCGGCGGTGGTGGTGGCGGTTTGATGTATCTCTTTGCTGTTACGGATTCTTCAGTAAAAAATGTAAGCGGCGGCATTGGTGCAAAGACAAGCAGCGCCAGGGATGGATCGGATGGCACTTCCGGCCTTGTTTTGTTTAATCAACTATAAAGGAGGGAGTTACCTATGAAAGCATTTATCAGGGTTGAAAATGGTGTTGTGAAGGAAAGGATCATCGGATATGAAGTATCGCCATTTAAAAACGGGCTAGAAGTGGATACAGATATCGCGCTGAACATAGACCGATACAACTATGATGACGAAAAGAAAAGCTTCGTTGAAAAAGAAAAAGTATTGAAATTTGAGCCGACACTTGAGGAACGGATTGCAGACCTTGAGACTTTTGCCATTGCGATAGGGGGCGAAAGCTTTATGGTTAGACCGGTTATAGACGAAGATAACACGAAAACCCTGGAGCAAAGGGTTGAGGAGATTGAAAGGCTGGTTTCACAGCTTGTCGGTCTTCAAGTGAAGCAATAGGAAACTTAAATAATATGCCACTACAAAAATGAAGGAGGTGATCAATTCAATGGATCTATTAGAACGAACAACAGACTATATCGCTAAGGCTTTTTCAGGCCTGAAGCCGGTTTTTGGAGCCCTGACAGGCCTGGTGTCTTATCTGTTTTTTCCTGAGAAGGCCTATTTTTTAGCGCTAGTAGCGGTCATCATAGCCGCCACCATGGATATCATCACTAAATTATATGCCATCAGCAAAGTAAATGGCGGCTATCGTCAAGCGGTCAAATCGGGCAAGTTGTTTTCAAAAACCCTTTGGCAGGGAACTGAGGTGAAGATTTTCTCCTATCTGACGGTGACTTTGCTGACAGGCTTAAGCTATAGGGTTATATTTTTAAAGGAAGCCGGCGTTCTACTCGCCTCCTTTGTTTACTCCGTCATGTTTATGCGGGAATTCCAATCCAATATCGAGAACCTCTGTGAAGCCGGAGCCGATCTGCATTGGCTTCTATTGTTTGCCAAAAAGAAGAACACGGATCTGATGAAGAGTGTAGAGGAAGAGAAAGGGGAGAACGCTAATGACAAGAGAGTATAAGGTAAGCGAAAATCTGTTGACCCTTAACCCTTATTCAAGGCCGGGGGATAAATTGTCGAAGGTGAAGGGAATTGTCATCCACTGGGTAGCCAATCGAAACTCAACCGCAGCTGCTAACAGAAACTTTTTTGAAAGCAGGAAAAACGGCACAAAAGGTTACGGATCTGCCCATGAAATCATCGACCTAAACGGTGAAGTGGTTGTCTGCATCCCTAAGGATGAAATGGCTTACCATGTGGGGAGCCCAAATCCTTATACGGATGAAGCTCTTGAGAATTTAAGCACGTATCCCAACAACTGCACCTATGGCATCGAGTGTACCCATATTGATTATGATGGGAAGATGTCAGTGGAAGCATATGCCACTTTAGTTCAGCGATGTGCTGATCTGATCATAGAATTTGGATTGGAAGAAGCGAAAAGACCTCTATGGCTGCATAAGGAAATAGTGGGCTGGAAAGACTGTCACAGGTGGTTTGTCAACAATCCAAATGAATGGAAAAGCTTTAAAGAAAATGTAGGAGGGAAGGTTGAAGAAATGAAATTAAAACTGGAACAAACCTGGCAATGGGAGCTGCTCTACGAATCCATAGAAGCTTTGGAGAACAAAGGCGTGCTGACAAGCCCCCAGTGGCGTGAAAAAATTCAAAATAAAGAAATCACCGTCCATGAGCTGGTGTGGCTAAACACAATCCTCATGGACAGATTGACAGGAGAGTGAGAATGATGGGAAAAATCAATTGGAAACAAAAGCTGACATCAAGAAAGTTCTGGGCGGCGGTGACGGGATTTGTGACCGCTATTCTAATGGTCTTTAAAGTGGATGAAATGACCATCGAGCAGGTCATCGCCATTATCTCCGCATCCTCTGTGTTGATCGCCTATATCATTGGCGAAGGATTGGTTGATGCGGCAAGGGTTCAGACACAAGATAACAGCACTGATCAAGATTAAATGTGAGTTTATTTGACAGAAAATTAAACAATTCTATTTGTTTATAAGGAGGTCGCTATGACCAAAGAAGAAAAGAAACAAGTGGAAAAACATCGGAATAACGGTCTCTCTTATGCACAAATAAGCCGAATGCTTGATGTTTCAGAAAACACCATTAAATCCTACTGTCGACGCAGCGGCCTTATAGGCGATAAGAGTTCCAATAAGCCAATTGTTGAAAAAACACATAACCAATGTAAAAACTGCGGTGACAAGTTGTTACAAGGGACGCGAGGCAAACCTAAAAAGTTCTGCTCGGAAAAATGCCGCAGGGACTGGTGGAAAGAAAACAGTGACAAGACTGAAAAAAGTGCTTTCTATACATTGGCATGCAAAGAATGCGGCGAAGAGTTTCAAAGCTACGGAAATAAGGAGAGAAAATTCTGTACGCATGCCTGTTACGTAAAGAACCGATTCAAAGGAGGTCTTGGTCATGACCAGTGCGCAGTTTGAACGGGAAAAGAACTACCAATCCAGCCTATGGATTGCCAAGAGCATGTTGGAAAAAGGTCTGATCGATAGCAGGGAATACGAGAAAATCAAAGTGAGCTTGATTAGAAAATACATGCCAATCATAGGGGGTTTGTAGCATTATATAACTTGCTATGTGTCAAAATCAGAGCTAACATCGTGATGGAAGGAGGGTTGAATGTGGGCCGAATGATAATGAAAAACGAAGTATCAACACCAAAGACCATCGCGAGAAAAAAAGTAGCGGCCTATGCCAGAGTCTCTAGCGGGAAGGACGCCATGCTGCATTCTCTCTCGGCGCAGGTCAGCTACTACAGCGAGCTGATTCAGAACAATCCCGAATGGGAGTACGCCGGTGTCTATGCAGATGAGGCTATCACAGGTACCAAGATTGAAAGAGCCCAGTTTCAAATGCTGCTTGAAGAATGCAGACATCAAAGGGTGGATATGATCATCACCAAGTCCATTTCAAGGTTTGCAAGAAACACGTTGGTCTTGCTGGAAGTAGTCAGAGAATTGAAAGAACGCAATGTAGACGTCTACTTTGAGAAAGAGAATATTCATTCCATAAGCGGGGATGGTGAGCTGATGCTATCTATTCTAGTTTCTTATGCTCAGGCTGAAAGTCATTCAGCAAGTGAGAACTGCAAATGGAGAATAAGGAAGAGCTTTGCAGAAGGAGAGCTGGTTAATCTGAGATTTATGTTTGGCTTCAATATTTCCAACAAAGACATCACCATAAATCCTGATGAAGCTAAAATCGTCAAAAAGATTTTCAACGATTATCTAGAAGGAAAAGGAACTACGTCAATCGCAAAAGAACTTAGAGAATTGAACATTAATAGACCAAGAGGTGGGATTTGGACTTCAGAGCGAGTAGCGGAGATTTTAAAGAACGAGAAGCATATCGGGAATTCTTTATTGCAGAAAAAACACGTGTCAGATCATCTGTCAAAAAAACTGGTTAAAAACAAAGGCGAGCTGCCGCAGTATTATGTAGAGAACAGCCACTCGGCAATTATTGACAAAGAACTTTTCGAGAAAGCACAAAAGATACTGGCGAAAAAAAGAGAGCAGTTTGCGCC
>DMAP01000292.1 GCA_003446975.1 Clostridiales bacterium
GTAATCGATATTCGAGCGAAAACTATAGCGGTCCAGTTTAAAGGAGGGATCATATTTTAATATTTCCTCCGAGAGCGTCTTCATGTTACCGCCCTGATGGAGATACCCAACATTCATGAAGTAGGATACATTCTCTGTTCCGCCACTCATATTTGTGTTGACCGTGGTCTGCGGTGACCATCTTCCAATCAGCATCCTGTACCAGTCGTTGTTTGGGTACATCCATTTCCTGAGAGCAGCCTTGGATTTATAATCGGGATCATTAGGGTCAAGTCCCAACAATGGGTTCTCAAACTTTGCTATTATATCCGGGGAAAAGGCAGGATCCATTCCATCATTTGCCATTGCTTCATTGCGGAGATGCATATATTCCACTGATCCTGGCATCTCCGGTTCCCGCGTGAGTTTCGAGTAACTTTGGGTAATATTTACCGAGAGTTCGGGTTTCCCTTCGGTACCCCGCTTGGTGGTGATTATCAACACTCCGTTAGCACCACGAACACCAAATATTGCTGTGGCAGAGGCATCTTTCAACACCGATATAGATTCTACTTCGTTGATGTCTAGGGTCCGGATATTGTCACGGGGAACGCCATCAATCAGTATCAACGGGTTGGTACCGTTGATGGTGCTTGCACCACGCAGGTACATCGTCGCATCATCCACACCAGGTTGTCCTCCTACACGTTGCATGGAGGTCAAACCTGCTATTCGACCTGAGAGCGCATTTGCGAGACTGGGGGAGGTGGAAACCCTCAAATCCTTGGTGCTTACAGTGGAGATAGCACCTGTTACAGAAACTTTTTTCTGTACTCCGTAGGCCACTACGACCACTTCCTCCAGAAGCTCTGTGTCCTCGCTCATCACGATATTGATAGTTGTCCTGCCTCTGACATCTATTACCTGCCTCTGCATACCTACATAAGATACTTCGATTTGTGCGTTTGAAGGAATATTGGAGAGTACATACTTTCCATCGAAATCGGTTACTGTACCTTTCTCGCTATCTCCTAGAACCTTGATAGTCACTCCTATGAGCGGTTCATTCTTGGAGTCCGTTACCAAACCTGTAACACTGACATTTTGTGCAAATATTCCGATTGAATACATACACAAAAAAATGAACATGAGCCTTTTCCCAACATTTACTGGAATCGTCTTTTTCATTCTTTTAATTTTTAGATTATTGATGATAAAATCATAAATTTTAAGGTTTTTAGTCTCTGCTAAAACTGAATTATTGCATTCTTCTTTACTTGATTTAGGTGCCTGTCATGATTCTGTTTATTAAACGAAAATAAAATAATGTTTACAAAAGTACGTTTTGAATATCTTTAAGGGCTATAATATATGATATTTTAATAAAGATAAATGATATATTGTGTTAAAAACTCATTAAATAAAATACTATTAACCATCATGTAAACCAGCTCTATAAGGTCAACTAATTTTTTATTGTATCAGTCACGGAAACTTAAAATTAGTTTTGATTACTCCAGAAATGTGAAATAGAAGACACCATTTTTCTCCAATGGCTTACTGGTTATGAACATTGAATTATGATAATCGATCTCCTTACTATCTATGGTCAGATCGAAACTAATATTTATAACATGACCAATAGGTTAAGTTGACAAATATTCCTCATCTTTATGCCTTATGTGGTTGAAATGATTTGTATAAACTCGGACATTGTTAAAACTAGCCTATTGAATTGCTTTCAGTTGTTTTTGGTACTGCGGGGCTAGTGTCCATTCGAAAAGAAAATCCAAGTTGAATATCTTACTTTGGTTATTTTCGTTTTTTGATACGATTGATTACAACAACCCATTGATTGTTGTCAGGGGCAGTGATTTTCAATTCAGAACCCAGAGTGATTTCTCCTGGTTTTCTTAACAGCCACTCCCCGGATCGCAGATTCAGATAGTTAATACTACCGGTATGTTGATAATCATTCATCTTCAACTTTATTGATCCACCATTGGGTAAAAAAATCAGATAAACCTCATCTGGTTTGTAAGAAAGATAAGCAGGGCTGGTATTGCTGTTAATAAGAAATTGATTGTCAGCTTTCAAGTCCCAATAGTTGACAATTTCTTCCAACTTGCGTGCGGCTTTGACAGATGCTGCTGACAGTGCAGAGAATCCCAGTCCTGAATCAGGTCTGTGGAAACGGACCGCAGCCACTCCTCCCAGAAGATGTAACCACCATCGCTCAATTGCCTGTGAAGTTGAGCCATGCTTTCCATAGTCCGATCCGTATGTTTTTACAATATTCATNNTATTCCACAACTTTTTACCAATTTGGTGTGTATTTTGGGATAACTCCACAAACTGATATCGCTGAGGGTAATCAAAAGTACGTTTATGTGTAGGTGATAAGAGGTTCCAATCATCCCACATCTCTGTGACGCAAATTTCTTTTCCTTTTTTTTGGGCAACAGTTGTGATGAAATCGCGCCAGTAAATAGCCCAATATTCCTCACCAGATGTTTCATTATCAATGCAATATAGGACATTCCCATATTGTAAAGTATAAGATAACAATTTCTCAATGTATCTCTCTTGAACAGCCAAGAGAATAGAATTATTGCGTTGTTTGGGTGTTGTAAAGAAAAATGGCTGTTTGTTGGAGCCGGGATGGTCTGGATAATGTTCATTTAGCCCCGATTCTTCGGAGGTGTAGTTGATGTTGTTTTTAGGATTATATGGATTGTATTGCCAGTGTTGTTGTGAATAATCGAATCTATCCCATAGCTCAATTTGTACGATCATATTTCGTTTGGCAGTCTCTTTCAGAAAGGAATTCAATCTAGTCCAATATGCATCATTCCACTGATTTAAATCGTACATACCTACATCTGTTTTGAAAAATGCCTGTATCTCAAAACCTTTGTCTTGTCTGCCACTCATGGTGTTTCGGAGATAATTGACGCCACTTTTTTGCGTTTCGGCCAAATGGGGAATCAGCATCTCTTTTTCCCATTGAAAAAGATTGTCATCATCACTAGCCCCAACAGCATCACTGGTTCCCCTTTGTATTGCCAGAAGCGGGAGTTCTCTATCCACGGCTGTATTCGGTTTATGTTGTACCGGCTTATGTTCTGACTCATTGCTGTAAGCGTACTACCAATTATGACAAGCAATATGAGATTTTTTTCCATGATAGTTTACTTTGTTGTTTACTTTTGATTTTTCTTAAAAGAGTTTTGGTTATCCCTACTTTCACTCCTTGATATGTGAATAATAATGGAAAGGAATACGTTTTTCTCAATTATTCTTTTCTCGAGTCAGAATGATGGTGTGACAAGCCTCCTTCGCATGGATGTTCAGATTGATTCCTCCAGCTGCATCTGTTGTACAGTTTGCTTTACCGACAGGATTCCAGTATTGGTCATAAATATCGGATACCCATTCCCCTTTTTTTATTCCCTCTAAACGGGTACTTGTTCTCTTCTTATAGGCATTGACAATGATCACTGTGTCACTCTCTGAGGATCCTTCAATTAGACCGGGAACCGCTTCAAAAAATCCAAAGAATGTTTTTTTGTGTCCCACAATCTTTATTGCCGCAGAGGGTGGTGTTGGCATCAGTGGTGTCATAGTTCCCAAAATAAGATCCCGTTTATTCTCTTCGTAAAACTGCAACCATTTCTTGATAATCGTGTTATGACGAGGAGGTGAATTTTGTAATATGTGCGAGAGTGCAGG
>DMAP01000166.1 GCA_003446975.1 Clostridiales bacterium
TGATCTGGTTACCTTGGTCACTCAGCAAGTGCATGTGTATGGTGGATTTGTTGAAGTGTCGGAAACTTACACCAACCAATACTCCTATTTTGATTCTGGAACCAACAAGAGAATAAACCTGAAGAATGGTTTTATGAGAGTATTGATTCCACAAGAGTTGTTTTATGAAGGATTCAATTTCTTTGCAGAAAATGGAGAAGTTGTCAGTAAGAGAACCAACGAAGCAGATATGACTAAATACTTTTATGACATGGAAAACAAGGTTAAAAACCTGGAAGTACAAGAAGAAAGATTAAGAGCACTGTTCGATAGGGCTGAAAACATAACTGAAATCATGCAGATTGAGAGTGAACTCGAGAGAGTAAGAAGCCAGATAGACTCTTACACAATGGAGCTGCAGGACATCAGCTACCGTGCCAACATGGCAACGATAACTATTGAGATTAGAGAAATACAAGGTAAGGACACCATCCGACCCGTAGATGATAATCTTTGGCAAAGGGCAAAAGAAAGCTTTACCCAATCCATCAATGGTCTGATAGATGTATTTGAAAATCTTGTGGTATATGCATTTGCTGCTATACCGGTTATATTGATTGTGTTGGTTATCGTAATCATAATGGCTTTTATCATCAAGAAAATCAGAAAAAACAAACAAACTAAATAAAAATGATTATGAATTGCTCGGGTTACTGTGCCAAAAACCACAGTAGCCTTTTTCTTTTGGTTGCATCTTTATTATGTGTCGATTATTCCTTTGATATATGTTAAAAATATGTTAGAATAATCCCATATTTAATACAGGAGATAAAAATGAATGACAAGAAAATCATGATTCTTGATGGGAACAGTATTTTGTTTAGAGCCTTTTATGCTTTGCCACCCCTTAAAAACAAGAATGGCATCTATACAAATGCGCTGTATGGATTTCTTAGCATGCTATACAAACTTCTTGATGAGTATCAGCCTGACTATATATGTACTACATTCGATCACAAAAAGCCGACGTTTAGGCACGAAAGATTTAAGGAATATAAAGCCGGCAGAGCCCAGGCACCCAATGAGTTGGTTATGCAATTTGCTTTGATAAGAGAAATATTGGATGTACATAAAATCAGGCATCTTGAGATAGAGGGATATGAGGCGGATGATATCTCAGGTACTTTAGCGAATATGGCGTCGCAAGAAAACATGAATGTATATCTGGTTACCAGTGACAAGGATTATCTGCAACTTGTCAGGGAAAAGGTAAATGTGTTGTTAACAAAAAAAGGGGTAACAAATACAGTCTTGTATAATGAAAATGTCTTGTTTGACGAGTACGGCATTACACCACAGCAATTTATTGATTTGAAAGGCTTGATGGGAGATTCATCCGATAATATTCCTGGCGTTAAAGGGGTCGGAGAGAAAACAGGTCTTAAGTTGATCAAAGAGTATGGATCAATTGATAGCATATATGAAAACATTGATCAGATCCAGGGAAAATTGAGGGAAAAATTGGAGTCCGAAAAGATCCAGGCTTACATGAGCAAGGAACTATCTGAAATAATTGTCGATCTGCCATTGGACCTGACAATAGAGGAGCTGAAATACAAAGAACCTGATAAGAAAGAACTACTTGAAATGTACAAAGAGTATGATTTCAGGCTTTTTATGAATCGTATCAAACCAGATGAAGATAGACAGATGAATCTTTTCTCAGATGATTTAAATAGTGTTGAAAAAGAAGTGTTAAATAAGCCAATTGACGCTATAAAGGAAATCAGCACAAAGGTAATAATTAAAAACGCAAAAAAAACCGGCGTCATCTGCCTTAAGTTTTTTTATGACGGAGAGCGATCTCTATACGCTTCACCTATTGCTCTTGGTATCATGACCAATGAAAACCAGATTTACTACATTGAAGAAAATTTAGAAACAGCATTGACTGATCTGAAACCTGTTTTTGAAGATGGCGCCATAGAAAAGATAGGACATAATATCAAAGATGAAATCATTATGCTTAACAAATACAATATAAGACTGGAAGGCATAGGTTTTGACACTATGATTGCCAAGTATCTATTGGAACCATCAGAAGCATCATATGATATTGACAGATTGGTTTATGAATACAACAATACAGATATGAAATCAGAAAAGGATTTTTTAGGATCCGGTGTCAAAAAAGTAAGCTATAAGGAACTGGAGAAAAACCAAAGAAAAGCGTATATGTTCAATTATCTAAAAGGTATTTGGTCCATAAAAGCTCCTATGGAAATCCAACTGATGGAAACCGACATGGACAATCTGTTTAAAGAAGTTGAACTACCGCTTGTTAAAATAATGGCTTCAATGGAAATATTGGGATTCAAAATCAATATCGATGAGTTGAAACGAATCGGTGAAAAACTAAGCAACAAAATCTCTGTTCTGGAACAGATTATTCAGGAAATGGCGGGATCTGAATTCAATATCAATTCTCCCAAACAATTGGGACAAATCCTATTTGAAGAATTGAAACTCCCCGTTATGAAGAAAACGAAGACAGGTTACTCAACAGATGTTGAGGTTCTTGAAAAGTTAAAAAATCAACACCCTATTATACAAAAAATAATAGAGTATAGACAATTGACAAAACTCAACTCCACCTATGTTGAGGGCTTGTTGAATGTAGTAGACAAAGAGACAGGCAGGGTGCATTCGTCGTTTAAGCAAACCATTGCCTCAACAGGTAGAATAAGTTCGACCGATCCCAACCTGCAAAACATCCCTGTCAAGACAGATGAAGGAAGAGAACTCAGAAAGATATTCGTTCATGAAGATGATTACATATTGATAGATGCGGATTATTCACAAATTGAACTGCGCGTCCTGGCGCATTTATCAGATGACAAGAATTTGATTGAGGCATTCCGATTGGGTGAGGATATTCACACAAAAACAGCTTCACAGGTATTCCATGTCACTAAAGAAGAAGTGACCTCCACAATGAGAGGCAGAGCAAAAGCTGTCAATTTTGGTATTGTCTATGGTATAAGCGATTACGGATTGAGTCGTGATTTGGATATTCCTAGAAAAGAATCCAAACAATATATCGACAACTATCTAAAATTCTTCAGTGGTGTCAAGAAATATATGGATGACATCATCAGCAAGGGAAAAAAAGACGGTTATGTGGAGACCATACTCGGAAGAAGGAGATACATACCGGAACTAAGCTCAAGAAATTTCAATATCAGAGCTTTTGGAGAAAGATTGGCGCTTAACACACCGGTGCAAGGAACAGCTGCAGACATTATAAAAATCGCAATGATTAATGTGGATCAAGAATTGCGTAAAAGAAACATGAAATCCAGGTTGATACTGCAGGTTCACGATGAACTGATCATCGAGGCTCATATAGATGAAGTAGATGACGTGAAGAAAATACTCAAAGAAAAAATGGAAAATGCAGTTCCATTGAAGGTGCCAGTAATTGTAGATTTGAATATAGGAGAAACCTGGTATGACACAAAATAAACGCATAATAGTAATCACTGGTGGGATTGCAACCGGTAAAAGCACAGTCTCAGATTATATTAGATCAAAGGGATATGAAATAATAGATTCAGACCACATAGTGCATGATCTATATAAAAAAGGCAACAGCATTTACCTCTCAATCATTAGAATGGCTGGTATTGAAGTGCTCAATGAAAATAATGAGATTGATAGATCGAAGCTAGTCAAGTATGTTTTTTCATCAGAAACAAGAAGAAAAGAAGTCAATAGATTGGTTCATAAAGCGGTTATTGAGAGAATTAACGAAGAAATCTCAAAAACAAAAGGGAACACCGTCTTTGTAGATATTCCCCTAATGCTGGAAGAGAAAGAAAATCTGATTAATTATGGATTGGTATACAATCAGATATGGCTGGTCTACACTACCAAAGCAATGCAGATTGAAAGACTTTTCAAAAGAGATAAAAGAGACAAATCAGAATCGTTGAAAATCCTTGATGCACAGATGGATATAAAGGAGAAAAGAAATCAAGCTGATATTATCATTGAGAATATTGGAACTCTGGAAGAATTGAAACAGCAGGTTGATCGCTTATTGGAACAAACGGAATAATACAAATAAACCATTGGAGGAATCAATGAAGCAAATTGAAAGTTTGGATGATGTGAAGAACATCCAGTTGACAGATGAGAGCAAGCGGCTTTTTTCAGCAAGTCACGAGGAAATTTATGCGGGATTGACCACAGATATCTATTTTATTAGAACATTGGATATTCTAAAGGAAATGAATCTGGACGAAAGTATAGTTACAGCTGAAATATTTGCACGCAAAAAAGGTATTCTTGTAGGACTAAATGAAGTTTATGAAATCCTAAAAGATAAGGATATAGAGGTCTGGGCGATAGAGGAAGGATCTGAGTTTGTCGAGAAAGAGACTCTTCTCAGAATACGAGGTAAATACAGTGAATTCGCTATCTTTGAATCAATCATTCTCGGATGTCTGGCAAGCCCTTCGGGTTGGGCCACCGCAGCAAGAGAGGTAAAAGAAGCCTGTGGAGATTCAAGCTTTACGATTTTTGGGACAAGACACCTTCATCCTGCTGTGTCACCGGTGATGGAAAGGGCAGCAATAATCGGTGGTGCCAGTGGTGCCAGTAATGTACTGGCTGCTAAAAAGATGGGAATGGAACCCATGGGAACCTTGCCGCATGCGGCATTTTTGATTGCAGGGGATACCGTGGAATTGGCAAAAATCTATGACAGATTGATGCCGCCGGAACACAAACGGATTGTATTGATCGATACATTTAAAGATGAAGTTGAGGAGACTCTTAGAGTTGCGAAAGCTTTGGGCAAGAATTTGTTTGCCATCAGACTGGATACTCCAAGCGAAAGAGGGGGAGTAAGCCCTGAGCTTGTCAATGAGGTCAGACAGCATCTGGATCTCAATGGTTACACCTGGGTCAAGATATTTGTCTCTGGAGGGCTATACCCTGAAAAGATTAGACTTCTCCGAGCAGCTGGAGCAGATGCGTTTGGTGTTGGCAGCTATATTTCAGGAGCCCCGGCTATCGATATGACTATGGATATCAAGGAAGTAAATGACAAGCCAATTTCCAAGAGAGGTAGATTACCGGGAATGGTTTCAAATGATAAACTGAAGAAATTAATATAATCATAAACATATCCTTTACAAAACTATGTTTATTTCTTATAATAATAAAGCGGTCTAAAGCATCAACAAGACAGCATAAGCATGCGGAGGTGCTGGAATCGGCAGACAGGCACGTTTGAGGGGCGTGTGNNATGGCGTAGGGGTTCAAGTCCCCTTCTCCGCACCATACCCTGAGCCACATTAAGCGTTCAGCTTATTTGTGGCTTATTTTAGTTGGTTTGTATCTAACTATACCATGTGTCTTAAATGAGAACTGTTTGATTGGCAACAAAGAAAGTAAAAATAATTGTGAGAACCTCAGACGAGATTATCCGTGTTATTTGACACAAATATAACAAAGTGTTAAAATACAAAATAAGGGTACCCCGAAGCATAAGTAATTACCTTATAAGGTTCGTTTTGTTTGAAATGAATAATTTTGTTTGAATAAAATTGAAAGAATGAGGAATTTGAAAAAAACACTTTTTTTAGTCTTAGCTGTTGCGCTTATT
>DMAP01000309.1 GCA_003446975.1 Clostridiales bacterium
ATCGGAATACCTCCTGTCAAGATAGCAAGGTATCACAAAGCGATTTTCAGTAAAAGGCTGCTTATGTTTTCAAATTTGCCGATGACTGAAATTGCATCTATCGCAGGATTTGGATCCATAAGACAATTCAATGATGTATTTAAAGAGATTTTCGGTGTATCACCCTCCGGAATGAGAAAGGATACCTATAAGGGAACTGAAAAACACAAAGAAGCGGTACTGCAGTTGCCTTATGAGGGACATCTTGATTTCAAACAAATCCTGTCATTCATGAAGGATAGAGCAATAAAAGGTGTAGAAGTGATTAATGATAATAGTTATAGCAGAACATTCAGGGCAAATGATGCCAGGGGTTATTTTGAGGTATGGAATAACCCCAGAAAATCAGCCTTAGAGTTAAGAATAGTCAGCGACGACATACGTTGTTACATGATTATATACAACAGAGTTCGAAAGATGTTTGATCTGGATAGGGATCTATCAGCAATTAATGAAAGATTCATACATGATCCCGTGCTATCTCTAGGCATGGAGAATGGAGAGGTACCGAGACTGCCATTGGCGTTCGATAGTTTTGAATTTACTGTTAGAGCTATACTCGGACAACAGATAAGCGTGAAAGCAGCCACTACTTTAGCTGGAAGGCTTGTTGAGAAAGTCTCCATCAAATGTGATGCAGGTTGCCATGATGGACTTGAATATTTCTTCCCTGAGCCTGATGAGATTCAGTATATAAACCTTGAACAACTTGGCATAACGAAGTCGCGTCAGAATACTTTAAAAAGAGTCGTGGATGCTATAATCGATAAAAGATTTAGTTTGAGTAGAAATCAATCATTTGAAACCTTTAAGGATGATTTCTCGGCAATAGAAGGAATAGGCGATTGGACTGTTGATTATGTTGCCATGAGGGGTCTTGGGATGACAGATAGCTTTCCTTCAACTGATCTGGGTGTGATAAATGCTTTAAAGAACAGCGATGCTAAGCTCACAAAAAAAGAAGTAATGCAAATAGCTGAAAAATGGAGACCATACAGGGCTTATGCCACTCTTTGTTTGTGGAACATAGATCGAAAGAGGAGAGAAAAAAATGTATTATACAAGATTTGATACAAGGCTTTGTGAAATGATACTTGTGGGAGATGAACAAGGACTTAGTCACTTGCACCTAAACACCGGAGAGGGGAAAAGATTTTTTGAAATATCTGATAAATGGACAAGAAATGATGAATATTTTTCATACACACGCATTCAGATTGAAGAATACTTGTCCGGAATCAGAAAAAGATTTGATATAAAACTGAATCCAAAGGGAACAGATTTCCAGAAAAAAGTTTGGTATCAATTGTGCAATATTCCTTATGGGATGGTTCGCACCTATAAGGACATCGCTATAGCTACTGGAAATTCAAAAGCCTCGCGAGCTGTCGGTCTGGCGAATAGCAAAAATCCAATCCCGTTGATTATCCCATGCCATAGAGTGATTGGGACTAATGGGAAGTTGACTGGATTTGCACATGGATTGGCTATTAAAGAAAAAATCATCAACTATGAAAAGATTATGACCCTTTTTAATCTTTTGCTGAGTTATTATGGCAAACAAGATTGGTGGCCTGCCGAGACTCATTACGAGATGATGGTAGGAGCGGTATTGACACAAAATACAACCTGGAAAAATGTTGTCAAAGCATTGAATAATTTCAAGGGCAGTCTTAATCCAAGTATGATTAAATGGATTTCAACAGCGGACTTGGCCGAAATCATAAGACCCAGCGGATATTTCAATCAGAAAGCAATCAAACTTAAAGCATTGAATGACTGGTACGAGCGATATGATTTTAGTATTGATAGAGTGAGATCAATAGATGGCGAGAAATTGCGGGAAGAACTTCTAACCATTCATGGCGTGGGTAGAGAAACAGCAGATAGTATCTTGACATATGCTGTTGGGAAGCCATATTTTGTAGTTGACACATATACTCGCAGGTTGTTTCATCGATTGGGTTTTGATGTGCCTGCCCAGTATGATGAGTTCAGGAAAATAATAGAGGAAGCCATACCTAAAGACTTATATATTTATAATGAACTTCATGCGTTGATTGTCAGGCATGCTACCGAGTATTGCCTTAAATCACCCAAATGTAAGGGTTGCCCTCTAGCGATACAGGATGATATGCAAGAGGAAGATCCAGAAAATCCATCTGTGATGTTTTGTGCGAAAAGACTATGAACCATTGTCAGGCTGTTGATAATTTGATTGAGAGAGCTAATTCAAGAATGTATCATAAAGGATGTTAATGATGAAAATTACTGTACTGCCAACAACCTTGTCGGGAAAGATTTCAACTGTTATGTATGTTCTGTTTCTCGTTTTAATGGTATTGGAAGGGAGACTCAGTGAGAATCCTCAATATGCCATTGCCCTAATTACAATGGTTGCTGTTATAATAGTTGCTGCTGCTACTGGGTTGATTGCAATAGTAAGAAGTAAAGAGCGCTCCATTATCATACTTCTCATGATTCCCTTGGGCGTGTTTCATTTGATAGGCGTTGTTTTCATGATTATAAGTTATCTCAACCCCTAACTAAAAAAACCAACCACACAACAACACCATCTATTGTGTGGTTTTTTGTTGATCTTTTGTTGACATTCAACTGTAATTTACATGGCATAAAGAAATATATATAAATTATAATGCAATATATATTTGACAAATAGATTATTTTAATGTACAATACTTTTGAAATAGGTTAGAAGACAAAATCAATAGTCAGGAGACAAGAATGAAATTATTTGAGAAAAAGATAAAAGATGAAAGAATTGAGAACATTCAGAACAAGTTCTTTAAAGATGCCTATCTATTAGCAGTCGTTATTAGCATAGTATCAATGGGTGTGAAAACTTATGTTTTCAGCTATGATTTACGACAATTCTTACCGGAATTGGCTGTCATCATAATTCCTTCCTTGTACTATGGTATAAGGATTGTATTGTCGGGCGTATATTGGGCTGAAAGTGAGATGAAGGCTTCTAATAGTAAGTTGCCATTGACTTTGAAGAACTTTCTGTATGGCATTGCCATCGGGGTGGTTATTTCTCTGTTTTTCGGAGTGCGAAGTGCTGTTGTATATGGTTCGGAAGGCAGCCGGCTATATTATTTCTTGCTGGTTTTTTTGGCGAGCATGACAATTTATACGCCAGTTTTCGTTATGATTATTGTGCTTCCAGACCTTATCGGAAAAAGGATGGCTCTGAAGCTAGATAGATATAATGATAATGAGTAGTTTGGATCCTTGCATACTATTCCATGAAGAAGGTGCGAAATGAAAAATCTTAAATTGAAAAGTGCAAGAGTGGAAAAAGATTTGTCTCAAGAAGATTTGGCTAAAGCGGTAGGGGTAACAAGACAGACCATTGGACTAATCGAATTGGGAAGATATAATCCGTCATTGCATCTCTGTATAGCCATTTGCAAGCAATTATCTAGAACTCTGGATGATCTTTTCTGGGAGGAGTAAGAGAGGTATAATAAAAATAAGCCATACAAGAGAGATGTCTCTTATGTGGCTTATTTCAACTAAATTGTTTCTAAAGTGACATAGGTTCGCTTTTGTACAAACTAAGCTTGTATGAACCTTCGACAACAAATGGTTTGCGAGCTTCAGCGAATTTAACCATATGTGGTGATTTGATGTGAGCTTGGAGATGCTCCATTGACTCCCACACTTCAAACACAAATATCTCTTGTTCGTTTTCCAGGGATGGATAGACTGTGTACTCAATATTGCCTTTCTCTTTTCTTGTTTCTGAAACTGCTTCTTTAGCCATTTCAAGGACTTCATTCCTAAAGCCTTCATTAACCATGTATTTGACTGCAACAACTATCATATTCCAATCTCCTTTGTTTTTGTTATTATGGTTATCGTATCAATCCTGTAAGCGCATGTCAATATAAATAATCGGATATTTACTAATCGGTGAAATTAGTTCTTTATTCTTTAAATGGCTCTATGTTACAATAAACAGATCAGTAATCATCTGATTCTCAAATAGTGTTCTTACTTGAATATAAGTTACAGATAAATCAATTGGAGGCAGTATGAAGAAACTGTTAAAAAGAATTATATGGACTCTTATATTGTTTGTGCTACTCTTAGGCATTCCTAAACTAGCTGGTTTATTTGCTAATCTTTTCAATTACCAATCATTTGATCCAGATGGAGCTTATGCATGGATTTATGTACATCATATAGTTCAGACTATTATTTTTATAATCATTATTGCTGGGTTGAACAAGTACAAGTCTTTTGATTTTGGATTGGGTTGGGGCGATAAAGAAGCTGGCAAAAAATGTGTTTTAACTTTTATGTTGTTTTTTAGCATCTATACTGTAGGCGCCTTTTCGACAGTTATTATATCAGGTGGGTTCGAACATTTTCCATATCCTTTGACAATGAACAATATAATTGGCCAAATGAGTTTCCAGCTGTCAATGTCAGGTCCTTCCGAAGAACTGATATTCAGAGCATTTGCCATCCCAATACTTTCCATGCTCTATAAAGGTAGAATTTTTGGCAAGAAAGTCAGTGTAGTCAATGTCATAGCTGCAATAGTCTTTGCACTTGCACATGTGAGATGGTCTATTATACCTTTTGAAATAAGTTATAGCTCTTTCCAAGTGGTTTATGCCTTTGTACTTGGGATTTTTTATGGAGATTGTTACGAGAAATCTGGTAGCGTTTATTACCCGATGATAATGCATAGCTTTAGCAACGTGGTTATGGTCGGCGTAACCATTATTGCTTCGTTTTTCATATAATCAAAAACACTTTCATATCATTTTTATACTGTTGAGTGAAATGAATACATTTGAATCATGATACTGAAATGATATAATTATTTAAAGCACCATCAATTAATATGATGAGGAGGAAACAACATGAGGATAGCTTATGCTGAGTTCAAAGAAACTATCGAACAAGCACTGCTTAATGCTGGATTAAGTTCAGAACAAGCAGAGCAAGTGTCTGAAATACACAGTGCAACTGCCCTTGATGGAATTTATTCACATGGGTTGAATCGGATACCTGTATTTATCAGAGCAGTCAACAATGGATGGGTTAACTTGAAGGGTCAATTGGAGCTACGTAAAGCTTTTGGGGTTGCAGAGAATTATGACGGAAACAGGGGCATAGGTGTCATCAATGCTATGAACGCTTCTCGGAGAGCTGTTGAGTTGGCAAAAATCCATGGTGTAGGACTGGTGNNCTAAGAAACACATCCCATTGGATGAGAGGGGGAACCTACGCATGGGAAATAGCTAATCTAGGGATGATAGGCATGTGCTGGAGCAATACCGAATCAGCTGTGACAGCATGGGGGTCCATTGAGCCCTGTGTCGGATTGAATCCTGTCTGTTTTTCCGTGCCGAGAGATGATGGCGCTCTTGTTCTTGACATGGCCTTGTCTCAATATTCATACGGCAAGCTGCAGACAACTCGACTGGCTGGTGAAACGCTACCGTTCCCAGGTGGCTATAACAAAAATGGTGAGTTGACTGTCATACCGGCAGAAATCGAGGCAACTAAAAGAGCGCTTCCAATTGGTTTTTGGAAGGGATCTGGCTTGGCACTGGCATTGGATATCATTGGTGCTGTTTTGGCAAATGGGCTTAATACACCGGCCTTGGATGAAGAGGTGAAAGGCAAAATGAGTTCGGCGGGAAGCAGTCAGATTTTTATTGCCATAAATCCGGAAATGTTCTCAACCCATGAAGAAGTAGAAGATATAGCCAATAGAAGCATCGCTGCCATTCATAACGCAACGCCAATCAACCCGAATGAACCGATTGTCTATCCGGGAGAAAGACAGATTAAGAGAAGAAAAGAGAATCTAGAACAAGGCATACCTGTAGATCAAGGTATATGGAGTGATGTTTGCAAGCTAGCAGGAAAATAGCAAAAACAATTGTATGTCTTAGCGAAACAAAATCTTACAATTTTGACTTATTTAACGATAGACTGGAAATATCTGGGAACTTTTTATATAATACAAAAGGCAGAGCATTTATATTCTATCCTTCCGTAAAAATTTTGATATGATTAACATTTGCTCTGCTTATTAAATTACAGAGGACACAAGATGTTGTCATTGCCATCTTGTGCCCTCTGTTTTTTTAATTAACGGCCATTTCCGCCTTGGCCACCATTTCTATAGCCAGAACCGCCATTGCCCAATCCGCCTTTCATGCCTAAGCCCATGCCATTTCCATTACCTGAGCCGTTTCTATTACCGGAAAAGCCTCCGAAGCTCAAGTTAAACTCTTTACCAAAATTCTGGCTAGTGCCGGTGCCATCGCATGTCAGTTGGTGTTCTTCCATAGCTTTGAGTATTGTGTCAGCTTGTTCTTGTGTCATGGTACCCTCAGCCACTCTTTCTTCTATTACGCTTTTCTTTAATTCAAGCATTCTGTTTCTGAACTGCTCCAATACGCCGGCTTGATTGGCTACTCCACCATAGGTGCTGCCAGACTCGATTTTCTCTGCTCTTATACTATCAACTGTTCTGCCTGTTATTTCGGCAAGCAATTCTGCCGGAGTTTGATTTGTGGTTACCGCAAAAGCTGTTATAGACATGGCTACCAACGTTAAAACCACAACTGTTAATGTGAATATTTTCCTTGAAAGTTTCATTTGTATTGCCTCCTTTAATTTGTTGTTTGTTTCTGTACTCAGGATACTAGGGAAATATGGCAAAACTATGTTTTTTCTTTTCTTTTTTCGTGATAAAATGAATTGCGTGACACAAAAAAGACAAAAAATCAGTTTATAATTAAAACAAGCAACAACCTGGAGGTATCAAAATGCCAAGTATTTTAATTGTTGATGACAATAAACAAATTGTGTCAATATTGTCTGAGTATGCAAAAAAAGAGGGATTTGAGACAACAGAAGTCTCAGATGGAGATGAAGCTTTGAGAGTTTTTGGCAAACAGAAATTTGATGTTATTCTTTTAGATGTGATGATGCCCAAGAAGGATGGCTTTGAAGTATGTAGAGAAATCAGAAAATCATCCAATGTTCCTGTTATTATGATCACTGCTAGAGGTGAAGATTTTGAGCGTATTATGGGACTTGATATCGGTGCTGACGATTATATTGTTAAGCCTTTTTCACCTGGAGAAGTCATGGCTAGAGTCAGAGCTATACTAAGAAGGATAGAACGGACACCAGAAAATGCCAGTGTCCAAAAATTGTTTAACTTTGATAATCTGACTATCTGTCTGGACGATTTTACAGCTTCCATTGATCAGCAGGATATTTCTTTGACTAAAAAGGAGATAGAACTGCTTTGGGTCATGGCAACCAATAAGAATAGGGTATTTACCAGAGATCACTTGTTGGATAGCGTTTGGGGATATGATTATTTTGGTGACAATCGTACGGTTGATTCTCATATCAAACGTCTGAGATCCAAAATTGATGAGTTCCCGCACCCCAAATGGCAGATAAAAACAATTTGGGGAGTGGGCTATAAGTTCGAGGTAATAAAAGATGAATGATAAAATTACAAAAAGACTGGTTTTCTTTTTCACATCAACTTTGGTCACATTTGCGCTGATTGTTGGAATTTCATTTTTGATGCTGTTTTCAAGACAGACAGCTGATATATATAGGACAGAGTTGGAAAGACGAGCCATGACGATAACAGAAGCATTGTCAAATTACTTAGTCAATGAGGATTCAACAAGGGGAATGGGACATAATCAGTTTCAGAGTGTTGGATTTGGAACATATCTACGTCTAATCGATGATGTTGCCATGAATGACGTTTGGATAGTTGATAAAAATGCACAAACGATAGCAGTGGGCAGAGGCAAGAATCAGATCAGTTATTCTGCTCTCCCTGATAGTGCAATTGAGGTTATTGCAGAGGTCTTTGCCGGGGAGAGGGCTTTTAGCGAGAGTTTTAGCAGTTTGCTTGGAAGTCCTTCAATAACAGTTGGATCACCGATTTTTTCAACTGACGGACAAGTTATTGCAGCTGTCTTGCTGCATGCCCAGACACAGACATTGACATCGTCAGCGAAAGAAGGTATTCGGATTCTTTTCTTAAGCCTTGTGGTGGCACTTTTGTTATCATTTTTGATAGCGGTGCTTTTATCAAAAAGATTTACTAAACCCCTTCAAAAAATGGAAGTTACAACTAGACAATTGACCAATGGGGATTATTTGGCACAAACGGATATTATTCAGGATGATGAAATAGGTTCGCTAGCCCATCATATAGACATACTGGCGCAAAAGCTTCATAAAGCATCAAAAGAGAGCGCACAGCTTGAGCAGTTGAGGAAGGATTACATTTCAAGTATTTCCCACGAACTGAGAACGCCGGTAACAGTTCTTAGAGGGTCATTGGAAGCGCTTTGTGATGGCGTTGTCTATGAACCTGAAAAAGTCGAAGCCTATCACAAGGAAATGCTGACTGAGAGTATACATCTGGAGCGCATGGTAAATGATTTATTGGAGCTCTCTCGTCTTCAGAATCCTGATTATATTATAGAAAAAAGTGAACTGAACCTTCCTGATGTTGTTGAAGATGCTGTACGATCCATAAGACATATAGCTGAGGATAAGCAAATTAAACTGGTTTATGAAACTCAAGGAACAACTTTTCCTGTAATAGGTGATTATGGAAGATTGAGGCAGATGTTTTTAATTGTATTGGATAACGCAGTCAAGTTTTCTGACAAGTCACAACAGGTTGAAGTAACAATAGAATCTAAAGAACAAAGCTGTCACGTGTCCATAGCAAATCACGGGATAGGTATTTCGGAAGAGGATATGCCTCATATTTTTGAACGATTCTATAAATCAGATGACGAAAAAAACAGAAAAGGAACGGGATTGGGTCTTGCAATAGCCAAGCACATAGCCGACAGGCATGGGATCAGAATATATGTTGAAAGTGAACAAGGAAATGCCACTAGATTCACCTTTGTTTTTGATTGAAAGCATAAGTTGCAAATGCAAAATACCAAGATATCTAGATCAGGATACAATCGATTATGATTTGTATTCTGATATTTTTTTGGCGAAAATGACAAAATAGTTATTGACATATGTCATAATAAGCGTATAATAATAATTGAAAATGACATATGTCAAATATTAATTGGAGGTGAAATAAAATGCCAAGAAGAGACGGAACCGGACCTATGGGTCAAGGAGCTATGACAGGAAGAGGTAAGGGAATCTGCAATGGTGTCGCTTATATGCCATATGGCTATGGTGTTGGTTATGGGCGTGGAGCAGGAATTAGCTGTAGACGAGGATACGGGAGATACTATTATGCAGATGCGCCAATATTTCAATCACAACCAGAATTGCTGAAAGAGCAGAAAGATTTTTTGGAAAGAAGGCTAAAGGAGATTAACAATCAGCTAGAGCAACTGGATAAATAAGGATTGATCGGCTGGTCGTACAAGTGGAGGAAAATTTAATGAAAATTGCAATTCCATCAGGTACAAATAATATAGAAGCGGATGTATATGCCTCATTTGGTCGCGCACCATTTTACTGGATATACAATACAGAAACAGCAGAAAGTGAGTTCCTAACGAATGTTGCGGCATCCAGTCCAGGAGGCGCCGGCATCAAGGCAGCACAATTCTTAGTAGATGCTTATGTTGATATTCTAATAACACCTAGATGTGGACAAAATGCTGCAGATGTGGTCAAAGTTGCCAATATCAGCATATACAAATCGATTGATGGTTCTTTATCCGATAATTTGAAGGCATGGGAAGAGGGTAGATTGGAGTTGCTTGATCATATTCACCCCGGCTTTCATGGACATGGGGGGGCGATGAAGTGAAAATAGCAGTACTTAGTGGAAAGGGAGGTACTGGGAAAACACTGATGGCAGTTAATTTGTCATCAGTTGTGCCCGGTTCTGTTTATGTCGATTGTGACGTAGAGGAACCTAATGGACACCTGTTTTTTAAGCCTGATATTACATCAAGTGAGACAGTTTACGTCAAAATCCCTGAAGTTCAAACAGATTTATGCACAGGCTGTCGAAAGTGTGTTGAGTTCTGCAAATTCAATGCTTTAGCCTATATAAATCAAAGCTTGCTGGTCTTTGATGAAATATGCCATTCTTGCGGTGGTTGTACTTTGATTTGTCCAGAAAATGCCTTGATAGAAAAGAACAAGAGCGTAGGAAGAATCCAAATTGGTACATCAGACGATGTCACAGTTTTAACTGGCATAATGAATACAGGTGAGTCATCAGGAATGCCTATCATCAAACAACTACTAAGCAAAGACTCCTTAAATGAAGAATTTGTATTTATTGATTGTCCTCCCGGTAGTTCCTGTATCGTGATGGAGAGTGTCAAGCTTGCTGATTATTGCATATTGGTAGCGGAACCGACTATGTTTGGCAAGCACAATCTCGAGATGGTTCATGAACTGGTTACCTTAATGGAAAAGCCTTATAGTGTAATACTGAACAAGTGCGTTGATGGTGAAAATCCTTCTGAAAAATACTGCATCAATAATAATATCAGGATTTCCGGTAGATTTCCTTTCGATAATGAGCTTGGAACAATCAATTCCAACGGTATGATTTCTGCGAGGGTACAATCGACTTATCAGTCAATGTTTGCATCACTGCTTCAAGAAATAGGCTCTGTAAACTAAATATGAAAG
>DMAP01000040.1 GCA_003446975.1 Clostridiales bacterium
CGTAGTTGAAACTCAACTGCGAACGAGCTTGCGCGAAATAGTCACCGGGTTGACCGTATTCTGATAAAGCACCGACGTCTACGTGTGCCTCAGAGCGTGCGGTTTGATGTGTGACAAATCATAATTCCCGAAAGGTCTATCCGTACCTGTTTGAAAAGATACGCGCTTTTGTGACGTGCATTGTAGTCAGGCAGTCACAAACATGTCACAGGAGTTTATCATTGTTGTGCGTCAGAATAATTTTAGCGCGTGAATTTATGTCTTTTCTGTGGCTTTTCTTGATGTAATTTCAGCCGATCTGTTGTGATTGCTCGTAATCTTGGGTACTTTTCGCTGTTACATATAACCTGAAGAGTCGGAGTTGACTGACTATTTTNNGTATAATCAGAAACTTGTATCTTCTGTAAAATGCGACAAATTTCGTGATGTCAGGCAATCTATCGCAACCTCTCGCGGTCATATGCGTCAAAAAATGCGTCAAAAGTAATTGCTCTATTCGAATGAAGTTTCTATTTGTCTTAACATAGCGTTAGTTCTCATTCTCAGTACTTGGCTAAAACTTAACCTTATAATTCTTATATAATAAGAATATCAATGCAGCAAGAATGGAAAAACAAGAAACTATATCAACCAATGTAAATAGGTATAATTTATACTCCATTTCATAAAGGGCTAATTGTAAATGAGCAATCATAAACAACGTTTTCGAAATGATACTATTAGGTTCTAATAGTATATAGTTGACAAAGTTTAGAATACCGGCGAAAATTGCAACCCACGCGAGCCAAGTATTGTCGGTTAACAAGTTAATCAAAACAACTAATCCAGCGCAGATAAACAGCAACAATTTCCCATATAACGTTATCAAGTGTTTTTCATAAAATATGTAGATAATTACTAGTACGCCAAAAGAAAACAAAGCAACAATTACACCTGCCCAAGCTTGTACGAGCATGTAGCCAAAAGCGAATAGTATACAAGAAATCGAAGTTAATAATAATTGGCTAGTTTTCCCTTTAACCCAAAATGTCGATGCGTAGATTGGAATATTTACCATCTGTACAATTAGTACAGAATAGTTGCTGCTAAGATATTCTCTTATTTGTGCAGACAGCTCATTCACTTACTAACAACCATCCGAATACTCTTTCTGCCATAGAAATTAGTCTGCATAACAGCCGAGTATGCCCCACAGTTTTTTATAATTAATCTGTCTCCAACTTTTATATCATTCCTTATCATATATACTCCAATCATATCAGAAACATCTGATGAGGAGCCACATATAATCGTATCCTTCAATATGGAGTGTTCTGAATGATTTGGGTCAATTATCTCAAATCTCTTTTGCTTCAATATCACATCAAGTAATCCAGAATAAATTCCGGAATTAATGAAAATTAATCGATTGTTAAATACTTCTTTTATTGCGATTATTGATACACTCATCTCAATGCAAGGATCTACTAAATGTCTTCCGGGTTCAATAATAATTCTTTTCGCTCCTACTGAACTAAGAACATCTTTTAACAACGCTGATAACCGTTCGAGAGTATCAATATTTATACCTCCCCCAATATCAATGACATCCATATGGACACCTGAAAAAGTGCTGGCAATAGATTGCAAAACGACATCGAATGCATCCTTTTGATTAACTTCATACATGAGATAAAAGCTAATGCCAAATAGCTTATTGCCATCTGTTTCAATCATTCCAGCCATTGCTTTTGCTTCTGAAAGAGTCATCCCCCATTTGCTTTGCTCTGGGAGGAATACTTGTGTTAAGTTCTCCAACGCATTAATCCGTAGAAGAAATTTCACTTGTTTTGATATGCAGGTTATCCTAAAGTACTCTTCAACCGAATCAATAACAAATATCTCTATTCCTAGTGAAATGGCTTCACGAATATCTTCTTCTTCTCTAATCGGAAAACTATAAATAATTTTATCAGGCGATACGCCTTTTTTTGTTAAGTAGATAATGTGTTCGATGCTATCGGCTTCGAAATTACCTCCATTTTCTTTCACCGCTTGAATAATCAAGTTAGAATCATTCGCCTTAACAGGATAATAGACATCACCAAATTCCATATACCTCTTCAGAAGATTGGAGAAAAGGTTTTTGTTGAATATATAGAAAGGTGTTCTAATTTTCACTTTAATATCCCTCCTAAGAAATTGCTTAACGCGTTACGACTATTATACACCTTTTGACCAGTCGTTTTAATTGCCATTTTGCTTAACCTTGCAAAAACGTTATCCAGATCTTTTTGATCTCTCGGTTCAGTTATTTCATGTGTAAGCATATGGCTACTAGAAATAGTATCTGGGGGATTAATATACCACCAGTCTTGCTTGAAAAAGGATTGACTATAAGTTGATGCTTGCTTGAAGGTTGCAAAATTATATAAGCACGGTATCTGTTCATCAAAAAATAGAAACTCTAGATTATTTTCTCGAATATCATCCACCGTAATATGATTGGAACTTTGGTTGATCAGAGAACTCATTAGTTGATTGCTTAACGCAACTATAAAATTCGCTAATTCATCTAGCATCAGACTGTTTTGGGGCAAAAAATATATGTATCGTGCACCACAAACAAGATTGTTTGCAATCGAACTAGCATAGAAAATATCGTATTTAAGCGAATTTGTAAGTATTTGTGCCGATCCCCCCTTCTCAAGTTGCTCCTCGAGAGAATCGCGGCTATGCTTTTGAGACGTAACATAATTCGGCGATAATATGTACGCATTCTGTAACACACATAATTTGCTTATAACATCGATAGCCGGCAATTTCTTTCTCTGACGAATTGACAAAGTTACAGATACTATATTCAATATAATTACAATAATAACAAATCCTACAATCCATCCATAAGCAATAGCTGACGCATCAGTCGTTTCTGGATTTGTGCCTTGACCTTTTTTTGCCCATTCAAAAAAAAACGGGATTAATATTGTTAATGCTATAGATATAATCCCCAATACCGTAGGTGTGTATTCGTTTTTTAGAAGCCTTTTCATATACTCACCTCATTTGTTATGTAATACGGAATTTTCTCAAAATTATGTGAAACGTCGATCAAGCGAGAATCCTGATTGCCTAAATATTCAATCCTTGCCTTAATCTTGTCATATTGAGTTTTTGACAGGATTTCTTCTCTGTAACTATCATTTAAGTTTGCATTTGTAAACTCAAGTACTCCCGTTCCTATCCAAAAATCTACAAGAGATGATTCGGTCGACTTAATGTGAAGCCATCCATCAATTGGCTGAGCACTTGGCATTCTTCCCCAAGTCCCAGTAATTGGAATTCGATACTTATTCTCAAACCATTCTCCTCTCAGCACGTAATCTGCTTCGAGGAAAGCTTCATTTGTTATTCTGGCATTTAAGTAGATCTCATATCGCTCAGAATCGGTTAGATTTCCATAGCTTTTTATACCATTATCCCATAGGAAATTGTATGCAGCTCTTTGAATCCATTTTTCTTTTTCAAAAGAATTTAGACCGTTGAAAATCGAAAGATAGCTGCTCTTTTTCTCGTCAATTAATCTATATAATTCATTAATATCACAACCATAAAGATCCCGTGCAAAACATATGCTTATCGGTACTTCGAGCCCATATGATGATAAAAGCGCCGAAGAATAATACTTAATCAGCTTTCTAAATGTATTGGAATACTGATCCGTCTTCGATTGTGGTACGTTATTAAACTGAATTGATACCTCTTCTGATTCATATTCGATTTCAACTCCATGCTTGTAATTCTTGATGATAGGATACAAAAAAGAAACCAAATAATTCAGGTGAAACAATTCAGCCCAATCAACCTCGGGAAATGAAGGCGAATGATGATTTTTATATCCTCCAAAGCAATAGGTAACTGTTATCGGTTTTCTATCCACAATAGAATTCAATAGTCGAATTAATGTCCATTCTACTGCCGCATACGATTGCGCCTTCCCTGAAAACTGTGCTGAAATTAACCTTCCGAGAGCAGATATGCAAAAAGATCGATCTTCCTCCCTATCAACAAGCTCACTATTGACCAATTTTCTCCACTCAAGTATTTTTTTGAATCGTTCTTCGCCGATTGCTTCAACTTCTTCATTCGTCTTTTCACCCTGGCTTTGATGAAGGTCTTTTAAAACCCATTGCTTGACTAAATCGGTATTCTCGCCATCAGACCTCAAACCTCTGATAATCGGACATTGGCTTTTGCTAGAGAATTCGTTGTTGGTACTTGAAAGATTCACCCAGTTATGCATTGTATGCCTCCCATTAATCCAATTTGAACGCAATTTAACTACAAAAAATAGTTGTCAGTTTCCACCTGCCAAAATATGATAATTAGTTGCGCCTCTTACATCCATATTAAGTGGCACCAAACGATCTTGAATTCTTAAAAATACCCAACTATTCGATTCGAAACATTTTTACCGAATTGTACAAAGCAAAATAACACTTTCTATATTTTATCCTCTTAATGTTCTCTTGTACAGATGTAATTTGTACCATTCTGGGCTTTTAGATTATAATTTTTGATGAAGAAATGGTTCGGAGTTTTACTGTAGACTTTTATGACACAATATTAGTTCTTTGTATTAAAATTTTTCTACAGGGGAAAGCTGCACTCCTTACGAAGAGCACTTTACTGAAGAGTCACCGCATGTTCTGCTTCCCCGGCGTTGGCGCCTTTTTCTTCTTTTCACCAAACAGCGCCTCTCCGATTGCATCCCGTGCTGTGTCATCGGCTTGTTCAAGCAGGTGGCAGTAAATGTCCTGTGTTGTCGATACGCGACTATGACCTAGCCTGCGAGAAATAGTCACCGGGTCGACGTTGTTCTGATAAAGTACCGACGCCTGCGTGTGCCGTAGCGCATGCGGGTTGATATGCGACAGTCCATTCTTTTTGGCAAAGTTGCTCGGCCAGCTCGAAAATGTGCAAGGGTGAATATACCGTCCGGTTTCGTTCGTAAAGACGTAATCCGTCTGTTCCCATTCGGCTCCCATACGCAGCTTTTGCTTGCTTTGCTCAACCCTATACCGGCGCAGTAAGTCCATCACCTCGCCGGGTATACCGATCGTGCGGTATCCGGCGCTTGTTTTTGGCGTTTCTTCGTAGACGCCTGTTTTTGAGCCGTATAAGAGGGCGCAATCAATCCGAATACTCCCGTTCTCAAAATCGACGTTCTTCCATTTCAGTCCCGCGATCTCCCCGCGCCGCGCTCCTGTGGCAATCAAAAGCATCATAACGACCTGCCACATCAGCGGCTCCTGCTGCAAACATTCCATGATCTTCATCACATCGTCCACCTGCATGAAGTTCGGCTCTTTCCGGATGACCCTTGGCGGGCTGGCTTTGGAAGCGGAGTTATAAGGGATAATCATTTCACGCTCAGCCTGCGCAAGAATCATGGAAATCATGTTGTGATAGTGATGTATCGTATTTGCAGAAAGCGGCTCCGTTTGCTTCTCTTCCCGGAATAACGTGGTAAATTTGACTCCAAGCTGCTTTACAGATCGAATCGCTAGGTCGTAATCGCAATGTTCACCCCGGCAAATCTTCGCAAGTGTCGCGCAGCTAGGACCGCCGTTCTCATGATACTTATCGAACGAACCGAACTTCTTACGGATCGCTTCTTTGAACTTCTCCGCGTCCAGCACATATGCATAATGTCCGCTGATGCGCTGACCTTTCTTGCTCAGATCGGTGTAAAAAAGGTTGAGGTGCTGTGGTCGAATCTCCTTCAGTTTTAGATTGCCAAGCGATGCGTTGATACGACCAAGCATTTGACGCGAGGCTCGAAGGGTACCTTTCTTGGTTCCGTTCGCTTCCTTGAGGTTCAGAACAT
>DMAP01000358.1 GCA_003446975.1 Clostridiales bacterium
GGATGATGATTCGAAAACAAAACAGTATACTATGGAGTTAATTTGAAAAGAAAAGATACTTTAGAATGTCATACATTCACGGCTTCATGTATATTTTTCAAAGAATATCCTTGAGAGACTTTTCCTTTTCTAGATGATTAATTTCTTACAGCTTATTGCGATGATTGACCAGCTTATGCTCTTCAGGAATCAAATGTTCAATAATTTACTTTATTCATTTTAATCATTGTAGCAGTTTAAGCTGCCCGTATCTGTTCTCCTGTTCAATTCTATTCCTGATCTCTTCATCTTTAGCTGTTGTCCTTATAGATATGCGGACACATCCATTATCCGATACCTCATGGTCTTTAAGAATATGACTCACAGGGAAATACTCCCTGATCTTTGAGTCTATCTTGTGTCCTGGGCAAATTATCTGGACGTTGTTCTTTTCAAGGACATCCATTATCTTCTCCCAGAGATAACAGGCTGTTGTCGTCCCAAAGGGATTGTCAATTATAATGACCTTGGAAGTGTTTACATCCTTTCTGTCAACTACAATGTTTCGAATATAGGACATAAGAACCACAAGGAAAATGATGAACATTGCATTCTCTTGTCCGGTTGATGCCTGTATTTTTTCCCATTCCTGATAACGTGTGTCGTTTGTATCTATTTTGCATATGGATACTGATATTTTATTCAGGTCCAGAACTTTACCTATCAGAGAAGCCGGGGTGAATCTTTCCCGCAGGTCCTTGCCGTTCATCTGCTGAGAATCCATATCCTCGATTAGTTGCTGGACATATCGTTTCATTTCTGACTGTGTGATGTCATCAGGGAACTCGCATTGCTTGAAATTGATACGCACCATTTCAGTCTGGCGACCATCAAGGTTGATTTTTGAAAGGACAGGGAAACGCTTTAGATAATCCTTGTAACGCATGGCAATGCCCAGTGCCTGGGATACTATCTTCTCTTCAACATCCTTCAGGGAATCTACCTGTTTCTGTATCATCTGAATCCTTTCATCAATACTTTGGATATACTCGTTGAGATTCTGCCTGATGAACTCGGCTTCTTTGAAATCGTTTGCAGTTTTAAGGTCATTTCTGATGGTATCAATGAAGTGAGGGAAGACTTCAAGATAATGGATTTTTTTGATTACATCATCTTTTGTACATGTATATCTGTCCTTGGTAGTGTTGGCTTTGCGAAGACTTTCCTCCAGTGATGACCTCATTTTATAGCCTACTATAAGATCTTCTGCAGGCTCGGTTGCAATACTGCTGAAGCGATGGGATGAATCTAAATATTCGTATGATCTAAGGTTTTCACGAAGGGTATTGAGCTCACTTTCAAGTAATTCGCATAGGTTTTTCAGTTTATCCAATAAAATCAGAGATAATGAAAGTTCATCCGTTTTGTTTCGGATATCTTCATCAAACGTTCGATCGTCAAGGAGACTGTCATCCAGTTGGAATGGCTCTGCGAAAATTTGATCAAATGCAGCGATACGAATATTGAGAGTTTCACTAAGACGACTATGCTGGTCCTTTTTCATGTCTATTCTTGCGATGCTCTCTGCAAGCATTTTTTCTTGTTCTACCATGTTTCCTTTAAGCCTTTCCCGATATTCAGGAGTGTAAGGAACACTTATTTCCGAGGCCTGAATTTCTTCTTTATCAATTTTATAGTTGTGTATATCTTCCCATAGGTCCCTGATCTCGTTTTCACAAGTACGTATATGTTCCTTGAGAAATGATACTTCAGATAATGTGCCTTGTATTGTCTTATTCACAGAATCAAACGCAGCTCTCAGGTCATTGACTTCACTTCCCTGCAACTGGAAAATATCTATGACGGAATATCCTCTCAGTTCTTCCAGCTGTTCTTTATAATCATCCCGTAGCTTACGAATACGATCTACTTGCTCTCTCTTTTCATCGCGTTCATGTTTCAGTTTATTGAGGGTAATTTCTGCCTGGTTCTTTTTGGCAATAAGCTCTTGGATATCTTCCTTACATTCTCTCAGTGCTGAATCCTTATGTGAAAGTTCATCAAGTGTTCTGTCTAAATCTCTGAGAATAGGCAGTTGTTCATTGAGAGATGAATACTTTTCCTGTATTTTCTTTATCTCTCCATTTTTCTGTTCAATTCCCTCACGTAGAATTCTAATTGATTGTAAGATCGATTCAGATTGCCCTTTGTATTGCCCGATAGAGTCATTAAAACCGGCTATCTTTTGCTGGAGACCGTTTTCAAATTCAGGGGAATAGTTGTCTACGAATGAATTAAGAATACGCAGGTTGTTATTGGTTATTTTCAAGTTTTCCTTGATTTTGTCGATGTCAGATGTGATATTGTCTATCTTTCCTTTTATTTGCCTGATACTTGCTTCGGGATCCAGTATTTTAACATAGTGGTCGCTGTTCCTTGATGGGATGAATACATCGCCAAATGACAACTTCTTATGTTCCTGCAGACTGGAAAAGCTTGTAATGATTATAGATGAGTCCTGAATGAAAGTAGGGAGGATAGATGTGGGATTATTCAATATTGAAGTAAAGTTCTGGGGTGTAAGAATGATTGACTTCGTGATCCAAGGAGCATTACCGAGAACTTCTTTTTGCGCGTCTTCGTCTTTAAGTTCTTTAAGGTATGCAGCTCCTGTTTTTGCGTAATCAAGATTCTGTTCGAACCATTCAAGAGCATTCTTGAGCTCTTTGCTTATCGCTGAGCCATGTTTCCTTATTGTTTCTATTTCGGTCTCAAGCTCTTGTTTAACATGTTCAAGGCCTGATTTTCGATAGTTCAGGCTATCGATTTCATGTTTTGCCTGTTCGCAGAACAGTTCAAT
>DMAP01000302.1 GCA_003446975.1 Clostridiales bacterium
TTCAATTCTTGCAGTTGTGGCGGCTTTGGCATTAACTCTTGTGATTGCTTTTGCGGCGATTTCGTTCATCAAGGACTATTTGACCGTTCCGGAGGTGGAGGTACCTGACTTGAGTGGAGTCGATGAGATAATAGCTCAGGATACAATAGAGAATCTCGGACTTGAATTTATTGTGAAGGATCGGATTCATAGCACTGAATTTGTCGAGGGACAGATTATGAGTCAAAACATACGAGCAGGCGAAAAACTAAAAGAGGGATTTCCAATTGAGGTCATTGTCAGTCTGGGGGAAAAAATGATAAAGGTGCCTGATCTGGTTCATAAATACTCCAATGAGGCGCTGGTCCTTTTGAATGAAAGCGGACTCCAAGGCGGAGAAATCACATACGAGTTTAGTGAAACCATACCATGGGGTCTTGTCATCAGACAAAACCCTGAACCTAATCTCTTGGTCAGAGAAGGGGATATTGTGACCTATGTTCTAAGCAAGGGTCAGGAAGTTGAATATGCCCTTATGCCAAACGTGGTTGGTGAATCAGTCGCTGAAGCTGAAAGAATCCTTTTGTCCAAGGGATTCGCAGTCGGTGATGTTAGTTATAGAAGCTCCGATGAGTATGAAAAAGATATTGTATCGTATCAAAGCTACCCAGTAGGGACAGAAGTCGAGAAAGGTACTGCAGTGAGTGTTATAGTAAGCACAGGACCTGAAGAAGCAACAGAAACAACGGAACCAGGCCCTATATCTGGACGGGCCCAACTGACGATTGAACTGCCTGATCAGGAAGGAATGCTAAGCGTATCTGTTGAAAGAGTTTTGGAAGATCAGAGACAAGTTGTTTACCAACAATCACATACAAAGGAAGACGGCCCATTGAAAATCATCCTTGAAGGATTCGGAGTTCAGAAGTTTGAGATTTTTATCAATAGCGAATACTATGGCGTTCAGGAGATTGATTTTGGAAGTTGAAAGCAGAACAGGTTTGATTGTCAAGATACTTGGTGGATTCTATTATGTGACAAGCGATGATGAGATTATCGAATGTCGTGCCAGAGGCCTGTTTAGAAAAAACCGGATAACTCCTTTGGTTGGTGATTACTGTAGAATCAGAATTACCAAAGAGGATTCAACTGTCGGGTATATAGAGGAGATTCTACCAAGGAAAAACGAGCTTCTCAGACCACCTGTGGCCAATGTTGATCAGATTATCATTGTGTTTTCCAGCAGAAACCCGAATCCCAACGTAAGGTTGATCGATAAGTTCTTGCTTCAAAATGAATTCTACGGTATCAGTTCAATTATTTGCATCAATAAAATGGACCTTGATTGGGAAGAAGGGGAAAGGCTTAAGTCTATCTATGAAAAAGCTGGTTATGATGTCCTATTGACATCGTCAGGTGAAATCGAGTCTCTAGCGGTGCTTAAAGATAGACTTGTCAATAAGATGTCAGCCTTTGCAGGCCCTTCAGGGGTTGGCAAATCAACGCTACTGAATTTGATTGAAAAGAGCCTATCCTTGAAAACCGGAGAAATCAGCGAGAAGTTGAATAGGGGAAAACACACAACCAGGCATGTAGAACTGTTTAAGCTTTCAATAGGTGGATGGGTGGTTGATACAGCAGGCTTTAGCTCCTTAGACCTTGAACAGATCACCAAATCAAGCTTGAAGGATTACTTCATAGAGTTTAGTCTTCATGACGATTGCAGATTCAGTGATTGCCATCATTATAGAGAGCCTGGCTGTCAGGTAAAAGAGATGGTTCAAGCTGGAACCATCAGTCCTGAGAGATATGCCAGCTACTTGGAACTCTATGAGATATTACTGAGTGGAGGGAAAATATGAAAAGAATAGCACCTTCCATATTGTCCGCAGATTTTAGCAATATGGGAAAAGACATTAAAATGGTGGAGGAAGCAGGAGCTGATTGGATACACATTGATGTAATGGATGGTATGTTTGTTCCGAATATAACGTTTGGACCACCTGTCATCAAGTCTATCAGAAAGGTATCTTCTCTTGTCTTTGATGTTCATTTGATGATAGAAAAACCGGAAAGATATATTGATGATTTTGTGGATGCCGGCGCTGATGTCATTACTGTCCATTGTGAAGCTTCTATACATCTGCATCGAACAATACAGTATATCAAATCCAAGGGAATCATGGCGGGCGTATCATTGAATCCATCCACACCGGTTTGCTTATTGAAAGATGTGATTGCAGATTTGGATACGGTGCTTCTGATGTCTGTCAATCCCGGATTCGGGGGTCAAGCCTTTATCGAAAACACCAAGAGAAAAATTGTGGAGTTGGTTGCGTTAAAGTCAACACTTAATCCAAATCTTCTTATTGAGGTGGATGGCGGTATAAAAGAATCCAATATAAAAGAGATAAGCGGCTTGGGAGTTGACATAATTGTTGCTGGGTCTGAAATATTCAAGGCTGAGTTCCCAGACGAAAAGTTGAAGCGATTGAAGAGGCTTATCAATGAGTAATAGATGTTTGATTATTACTGGCGGCGAAGCAATTGGCAAAGACAGAATGATAGCAGAAATTGACAGTGATACGTTTGTGATATGTGTGGATAAAGGCGCTGAAACCGCTTTGGAATATGGCATAAAAATCGACTTGGTACTTGGTGATTTTGATTCAATCAGCGACTGGGCATATCAAATCATCTCCGATAAAGCGATGCCATTCCCAAAAGAAAAGGACTATACTGACACGGAGTTGGCAGTGGTAGAAGCCATAAGAAGAGGCATTGATCAAATAACATTGACAAATGCCACAGGTAATAGAGTGGATCATATGTTAAGTACATTCTTTCTATTATACAAGTACAATGAGATCGATATCCGTATTATAGGAGATGATTTCGAGGCTTTTCTACTCCAAGAGGATTTCATTATCAGCAATAAATCAGGCATGACTTTTTCTTTGATTCCAATGAGCGAGACAATAGATGACTTGACACTGGAGGGCTTTAAATATCCCTTACATGATAAAAAAGTGATAAAAGGTGATTCCCTTTGCGTTAGCAACATCATCACTGATGAAACAGCCATGATCCGATTTAAGAAGGGAAGCGCATTGATTATAATATCAGATCCGGAGGAATAAGATGGACAGAATTGATTTTAGAGAAATATTCAAAAATCCGAGCAGCTATTACGGAAAAAAGATAACCGTGGAAGGATGGATCAGAACCATCAGGAGCTCCAATAAATTTGGATTTATTGAATTGAATGACGGAACA
>DMAP01000034.1 GCA_003446975.1 Clostridiales bacterium
CATGTCAATACCGTGTTTAAAATATATCTTTATGGGTATACTTAAAATGAGAGGTAGACGGCATGAATCTAAAGTATGAAGTCGAGTTCAAGAGCGACATCGACACAGGTCAGAAAATTATAAATGAGTTGTTGCATAAATTTGAAGGCTATCTAAACAGTGATGACATATTTGATTTGCGCTTGATACTTAATGAGCTTATTTCGAATAGCATTATTCACGGCAATGGACTTGATTCTGGAAAACATGTTCATCTAAAACTGACAATGAAAGATGATGTGCTGGATTTGATTGTCACTGATGAAGGAAAAGGCATAAAAATCAAAAAACAGAAAGTTCCAAACAGAAAAAGCATTAGCGGAAGAGGTTTGCTGTTGGTAAAAGGATTGACAGACACCTTTGACATCATGGATAGTTCAGTAAGAGTCACCAGAAGATTTCAGTAAAAATTCACACAAGAAAACGTCATGATGCCTGGACAATGGCTATATGAGGTTTTATTTTAATTTATTTGTTTACTTAGCAATTTAACAGTATTATAATGTAGTAGTGTTTCAGACTTGTTGCTAAACAGGCAGTAATAAAAAGGCAGGAGTAAAAATGAAAGATAGCAAATATGAAGAAGGATTGCACAATGGCAGCCTGAGGGGCATCGAGGAGATTTATTCCGTTTTAGAAAGGGACAAAGAGAAAGTATATGAGATCATTAGGGTCATAGACGGCAAGCTATTATTTTTTGAAGAGCATATTACAAGATTGAACAATAGCATTAAGTTGGTCAATATTGAATGCAGCGTTTCTATCAGAGATATACGAGAACAAATCTATACATTGCTGGATAAATATAAGGAGAAGAATATCAATGTGAAAATAACCTTTTTCAAGAATGGTATTGACAATCTAGTTATTTATCTTGTCAAGTCTTATTATCCATCAGCTGAAAAATTTCAGCAAGGATACAATACAGTATTGATTTATGAGGAAAGGGAAAACCCAAACGCTAAAATACTTAACAATGAATTCAGAAGCCTCATCAATGGGATACTTGCCGATGAAGGGGCAGATGAATGCATCTACGTATCGGAGAAGGGCGAGATTCTTGAAGGTAGCAGATCCAATCTTTTCTTTGTGAAAGGGAATACAATTGTGACACCATCTGATCATGGTGTGCTGCTTGGGACGACAAGAAATAAAATCGTTGAGATATGTCAAGAAAAAAGAATTGCTATTCAAAAAAGGGTTGTCAGAATCGAGGAGTTAACTTTCTTTGATGCGGCTTTTATAACCGGGACATCAATCGATGTGATGCCGGTCAATGCTATTGGAACTGTCAAGTACAAATCCACATCCAATCGTTTAGTGGATAGAATCAGAAAAGAATATGAAAAAGAGAAACACAAATACTTGTCAAATATTATAAAGATCAATAAATAGAACAAAACGACCCGGGTAGGTCGTTTTGTTCTAAGCATAAATGCTTAAAAGGGGTATTGGGAATATATTTTGGCTATCGGGGGGATAACCATTCTCATTATAGCACAGCTTATAAATGTTGGCAATAAGAAAACAAAATAATTAACATTAATTAAATGAATTAATCAATTGGAGGAATCATGATTTATCTCGACAATGCGGCCACATCAAGAATTCATCCTGATGCCCTTGCAAAGATGAATGAAATATATAACGATTTTTATGGCAATCCGTCGTCTTTACATAGCTTCGGACACGCTTGTGAGAAGATATTGGAATATTCGCGGGAGAGAATCGCTGACTTCATCAATGCACACAGAAATGAGATCATCTTTACATCAGGCGGAACGGAAAGCAATACTATGGCAATATTAGGTCATTTGAGATCGCATCGCCAAGGAGGGCAAATTCTCACGACTCAATTGGAACATCCATCAGTTTTAGAAACAATAAGCCATTTACATAATAAGGAAATGGAGGTAGTATATGTCCAAACTGATACCTTTGGTGTAGTAGATATAGAAGATTTGGCCAAAAAAATCAATGACAAGACTGTGTTGTGCGTTTTCACACATATAAATAGTGAGTTAGGCAGCATCCAGAAACTAAAAAGGATCAGTAACACCATCAGAAATAGGAATCGAGACATCAGGATCCACATCGATTGTGCTCAGTCTTTTGGGAAAATCCAAATGGATGTTAGAGACATCAATGTTGACACCATTGCTTTTTCAGGCCACAAGATACATGGACCAAGAGGGATTGGTGGATTGTTCATCAGCAGAGCAACAAGAATAGAACCTGTTTTCTTGGGTGGAAATCAAGAAATGGGATTGAGATCGGGAACTGAAGACCTACCTGCAATTGCTGGACTTGACTTTGCAGTTGACATAAGAAAAAACATTATGACCCATGAGTTCGAACGTATCGCATATCTGAAGGATAAGATGGAGAAGATGATTCAAAATGGCATTGATGATATTAGGATAAACAGCGGTTATGAATCTTCTCCCTACATACTTAATCTATCGATTAGAGGTGTTAGGGGTGAGGTTCTGGTTCATTTCCTTGAAAGGGACCGCATTTATATATCTACAGGTTCCGCTTGTTCCTCTAAAAAAACAACAAAAGACAGTATTATCAGCCATGTCTTGGATGATGCCGGTTTAGTCGAGGGAACAGTAAGGATAAGCTTTGGGATGTACAACAACGAGGATGAAATAGTTCATGCATCACAGAAAATAATTGCATACACCGAAGAAATCAGAAAAATAACAAGAGGTAGATAACATGTATAACGCAATCAGTATTAGCTTGGGAGAATTAGTCCTCAAGGGTAAAAATAGAGGAAGCTTCGAGCAAAAACTCAATAATCAGATTATTAAAGTAATCAAAGATAAAGGGTTGCATTTTTATAGAGACCGAGGGAAGGTTTTTATTGACACTGAAACCCATATGAAAGAAGTGATCGATGATATCAGCAATATTTTTGGAATCGTCAATATATCGCCATCCATCAAGGTTGAGGCGAATTTAACTGATATTGAAAACAAACTTATCGCATATGTGTCACATCTGATTGACGAAAAGGGTATAAAAACATTTAAAATATCCTGTAAACGTGCGGATAAAACATTTCCAGTGGATTCAATGACCTTGAACAAACACCTGGGGGGGTTAGTGCTGGACAATTTCAACAGTCTATCTGTTGATGTCCACAACCCGGATGTGGTGATTTACTTGGATATCAGAAGCAAATGTTATATTTATACTGAGAGGATAAAAGGCGCAGGTGGTTTACCCATTGGCACAAACGGAGAAGGCTTGGTGTTGATATCTGGAGGAATCGATAGCCCTGTAGCGGCCTACATGATGGCGAAAAGAGGGGTTAAAATAAAGTGCGTGACTTTCCATGCTTATCCATTTACCAGCCTGAGAGCAAATGAAAAAGTTGAAGCATTGGTGGATAGGTTATCTATATTTTGTGGCAACATAGATCTTTACTCTGTCAATTTGCTGAAGATTTACAAAGAAATAAAACAAAATTGCCCTGACGAGGAGTCAACAATTATAGCAAGAAGATTTATGATGCGGATCGCAGAAAAAATTGCCGGACGGAAAGGAATGGATTTGTTGATTACAGGAGAAAGCCTTGGACAGGTAGCCAGTCAAACATCTAAATCATTGGGAGTGGTGGGTGCATCTGTGGATGCACTTGTATTGAGACCTCTGATAGGAATGGATAAGACGGAAATCATAGACATAGCTAAAAAAATCGGCACATTTGATATATCAATTCTGCCTTTTGACGATTGTTGCTCGGTTTTTTCGCCTGCACATCCTCAGACAAGACCCCGATTAGAAAGAATCGAAGAATCGGAAAGCAAGCTTGATATGGAGTCTTTGATTGTGGAAGCTATGAACAATATGGAGTTGAAAAAGATTTTCTAGTCAAAAAAAGTCATCGAATACTTTCGATGCCTTTATTGGCTAGTTCATCAGCTTTTTCATTCAAATCGATTCCCGAATGACCTTTAACCTTAATGATTTTTATATTATCAAAGGATTCAATAAGATCAATTAACTCCACCCATAATTCCTTGTTCTTGACTGGATCTCTTTTTGAATTTTTCCAATTGTTTTTTCTCCACTTTTCATACCATTTCTGATTGATGCAATTAACGATATATGCCGAATCAGAATAGACTTCTGTTTCGATTTTTTTGTTTTTTACGAGTTTAAGGGCTTCAATCATAGCCGTGAGTTCCATAATATTGTTGGTGGTGTTTATGCTGCCACCGAATATTTCTTTTTTGTGATCTTTATAGGTCAGTATGGCACCATACCCGCCGATATTATCAGAGCTCTGATTATTTGAGCATGCACCGTCTGTATAGATTATTATCCTATCTCTTTCCATCATGACCTCATTAGAATATTGATGATTTCGGAATAGATCTTATCAGGACTCTTTTTCCATTTTGCAACGATTTCTTTGGCCAGTTTTTCTGTCGGTACATTTAGTGACAGATTGAATATTGTTATGGACTCTTGCAAGGCCTGAATGATGACTGTAAAATCCTTATCCTTTCGCTGATAGTAATGGGCGAAAAGATCCTTGTTTCGTTTAACTTCTTTTTGCAAGGTCTTCAGCTTATCTGTGATTTCAAGCTTGAATCTCATCGGTATTCGATCGTTGAACATTTCTACAGCTTCACGACCTACGGTTGTTATCATATAGGATTCCTTACCTTCTGTATGACCTGAATCCATGAAACCGTCTTTTTTAAGTTCCAGAACCACTTCTTGCAAAGTGAAATAATCCATATAATTGTTTTCCAATATGAATCTGGTTAGTTCCATATTGGTAATTGGAAGATTCAACGTATTGAGAATAAACAAAACCTTTAATTTGATTTGGGCTAATTTGTTTCCGCTTTCTAGCAAAATATCACCACCTGAGAAGTATTATAACATCATTGACAAACCTTTTCTATGATAAAATGATCGAAAGTATAGATAATCAGGTCATCATATGATATATTTATCTGATATAATATAATTGATAAATGATCAAGATAATACATAATATAAAGGCAGGGTGTTAAGAATGACTATAATTAAATCAGGCGTGCTTGCGATAACAGTAGTACTGTTATTGTCAGGATGCATTTCATCCACCACGAATCCAACGACTGCTAGCATAGAAAATCCAACATTAATAGAATCAGAAACA
>DMAP01000209.1 GCA_003446975.1 Clostridiales bacterium
ACGGATTTGTGCTTATCGTTTTATCACCTAGCGCCCATCAGTTGTGCATTTCCTGAGAACAGCATGTGTATACTTTTTGCAACCATATCTTAATCTATAACTTTAACTAAGCTCGCATTTGCGAAAATGTAAATTTGCTACAAAAAATAATCCGATTATCGTTGTGAATGCAGTTATAATTGATACAACTAGTTCAGATTGGGAAATACTAGGTAAAGAGGATGAGAGTGACAACACGAGTGGTGTTTTTGTGTAAAAAGCCAAAACTTGGTCCGATATTGATGAAATCAATTGCAAGATACCATCTATTAAAATTAGCAACATAAAGTTAACTGCAATAATCGTAGCTTTGTTTTTAATCAAAACGCTAGTCAATACACACAGCATGGCAGTTGCACAGATCTGGAGCATAAACATCAATCCTGCTCTCACCATATTACCCATGACTATACCGGTCAAATCTCCACCAAATCCATTCACTAGTGACATGATTACAACTACAATAAGGATTTGAATAAGAATCAGTGTGCATATCCCAAATAAAAATAAGAGCGTTTTGCTAACGAGTACTTTTAATCTTTTATTTCCTGCTGCAACTTCGCCTTGAAATGTTCTGCAGGCAAAATCCTCTCCTATAAATACCCCCGAAAAAACCCCTACAAATACAAACACCAACGTTCTCAAGTCTCCAAAATGGGCATAAAATGCATCATATCCTGCTGTATTAATTTCTAAACACTCAATAATCCCAAAAACTACTGATAAAAATATCATCACGTGAAATCCGGTTGAATGCCTCAGTTTATAAAAATCTCCTCTTAACAAATTAAACATTCTGCATTCCACCTACCGTTTCTAAAAAATAATTTTCCAAGCTTTTACCCGAATAGGATAACTCCGTTAAAATGACTCCTGCTTTATAAAATGACTTTGCCAACAATTTAACATCTACATTTGCATCCATAATTCTTATCTTTTGATCTTTCATTTCGCTATACCTATTTTTAAGTCCAAAATCATCAAGCACTATTTTTGCATCTTCAATTGACTCCGTCTCAATGATTATATGCATTTTACATTTTTCATCCAGCTGCTCTAGTGTCAGCATATCAACAATTTTTCCATCATCGATAATCAGATAATCTGTGGCAAGCATGTAGAGTTCACCAAGGATATGACTTGAAATGAGTATGGTAATATCCTTCTCAGCATTTAATTTAAGAAGCATTTCTCTGATCTCGGAGATACCGATTGGGTCTAGTCCATTAACAGGCTCGTCTAGGATAATAAGCTTGGGGTTACCGATTAATGCGACAGCAATTGCCAGTCGTTGTTTCATTCCCATAGAAAAATTCTTGAATTTTTTACTTCCCATCTCATGTAGCCCAACAATTTTTAGTACGCGATTGATTTCTTCTTTTTCAGATAATCCTTTATATTTGCACTGCAAAGTCAAATTCTTTTTGGCCGTAAAGTTGGGATAAAGGCCTGTGTGTTCTACCATGCATCCAATACTCTTCCTTGCTTTCTCAAGACCTTTAGAATCCTTTTCCCCAAAAATCTCCAATGTTCCATGATCCGCGAAAGAAAGCCCCATCAGAATTTTTATTAGCGTTGTTTTACCTGCACCATTTTGCCCAATAAAACCATAAATTTTCCCCTTTTCAATATTCAGCGTCACATTATCCAAAACTATCTTTTTATTGTAGCTTTTTGTTACATTTGATATTTTAATTAAATCTTCTTTCACAAATATTCTCCATTCTTATGGTATTTCAATCGCCCTGCCAACAGTGATGTACCGATAGACTTTAGGAAAAGCAGCCTCAAAAACCTGGAGCACACTTCCACTGCTGTCATGCGGGGATAGTGCGACGAGTTCAGGGTTGCGAAGTTCCAAAAAATTGATGTGTTGCTTCAACGCCTCTTCGTCCGCATTTTCGTAATGCATGCCGCCGACAACTCCAATAACCGATTGTGGAAAAATCGCTTCAGCTCGCTCAATAATCCGTTCCATGGTGGGATGGCCACAGCCCGTTATAATCACTAGTCCCTTCTCTTCAACATTTACGACTAGCGATAGTTCCCATCCCAACGGTTCCCAAAGCCAGAAAGGGAAAGGCTGAACAAAAGGCTGACGTCCAAGGGTGGCCACTCCAGGTGCAATAACCATCGGCTCAAGAGCAAGCTCAATTTCTATGCTAGGAGAGGTCAATTTTACAGGAAGATAGACTTTCTTTCCGTCCAAGTTATCATGATGCCTACCGACAGAAATATTACCTCTTTTCCAGTTAGTCACTCCACCCACATGGTCGGGATGATTGTGGGAAATCACAACCTTGTCAATTTCGTCCATCTCAATACCTAGCTGCTTCATATTGTGTAGGAGCGGTGCTGTATCAAGATTCTGTTCATTATTGCCTAGATCCATTAGGATGTTGGACTGATCCGTCTTGATCAAATAGGAAACACCATGCCCACTTTGCAACTCGTTAGAACTTGTCCACTCTTCAAACAAGGGAAGGATATTTAGAGATTCCACACTTCCTAGCTCTGTAACAACAAAGGATTCAGATATAATTTCATATTTGCTTACTTGGTAATGAGCCCAAACCAGTCGCCCTAATACGATGGTTAGTAGAATTGCCATTGTTATGACTGTAATCCAAAATCCACTTTTTAATTTCTTATTAATATTCATTGAATTTCCTTTCACGATTGGTCAACTTATTTAACTTCTATTATAGACGCTTCCTTCTGAGTCTCCCGCCATCAGACCACCTTGTCCGATGTTACCGGCCATATAACCATTTCTCTCAGCCTGAACGACTGGAGCTGTTGCTATTTGATCCTCCACTGCACAAGATGCGAGTGTCAGTAGCCCGATTGCCATCAATACTATAATTATCCGTTTCATATAAGCCTCCATAGGTATTGTGTTATACAACAAAAGGCTTATCAAAAGCTCTGTCCAGGGCATTATTTTTCTTCAACATCTGATTCCAGAAAATACTATCTCCAATACCAATTCTGGATAGAAACTGGAACATCCTACTCTTACCTTTTGACAATTCAATGAGTTTTGCCATTTCATTCATAATTTCCTTGTCAAAAGCACCTTCTTTTTCAAAATATTCGCCTAACATTTGCATTTGACTGAATAGCTTTTTATTCATCTTATTAGGCATCATAGATATTCCGGCAGATCCGCCTCTGACAACGGTTCCCAGATAGTTGTAATTCAGGTGTTTTGCGAGTGAAGATAGATATTTCTCGAGATACTTCGAATGAGCTGATTCCATAAATCCGAACTGAACTATAAAACCCATAGATTTCTCATCTTCGATTGCTGGTTCCATACAACCGATAAGCTTCATCACAATTCCTGGCATAGCATGAATGTATAATGGCATGGCTACAATAACAGTATCAAAATGGTGCATATAATCAGCAAGCTGCTGGCTGTCTTCCTTCGCAGCATAACAAACTTCGTAGGGGGCTTTCGCTCCATTTATGAATTGATTAATAATCACTTCTGTATTTCCATTTTTGGCTTTTGGTGAGCCGTTGATTACTAGTATTTTCATCTATCTGTCTCCTTTGGAGAAAATTGAGATCCCGGTTTCACTATTTCACATTTATTATAGAACTGATAAAAGGTTCTATTTATATAATCCTCATAAATTTTCTGATCTACTGCTGAAGAAAATTCACCCTGGTAATGAAACTCAATATCTGGATACTTTTCATATCTTGGCAGGTGCATGGATTCTCCGGTTTTGTATGTGATATATGGTAGATAGAGGGGAATAAGTCGGTCAAAAAGCGTTTTAAGATCACCGCTCACAAATCCCTTTGTCACCTTTGAAAAAATAATGACTTTGTCTGCGGCCAAGTACGCCTTGTAGAACTTATCTAAATCCTTATGGATACACCTTCCTGGCGTTTTAAGCCAACATGAAAAACATCCGGTACAATCCTTAACTTTTATCTTCCGTAGGTCCAGTGTGTATTGAAAAGGAATTTCATGTCCTTCGTATTCTTTGATCACTAAATTAGATTCCATTTTCCACCAACCAATTCATAACCCTTTCTTCTCTTTCCTTAATATCATGAAGCTGAGCATCGTATTTAGACAATTTCTTTTGAGCAACAATATTGCCATCAAGCATATATAGTATTCTTTCGGATTTCGCCGCCACCTTCACATCGTGGGTAACCAGCATGACTGTTGTGCCTTTTTTGTTGATATCCGCAAGAATTGACATGATTTCTTCTGCTGATCTGGAATCCAATGCTCCCGTCGGTTCATCTCCAAATATGATATCCGGATCATTAATCAATGCTCTGCAAATGCCGACTCTTTGCAGCTGTCCACCGGATACTTGGGTAATATTATTATCCGCTAGCTTCTCTATCCCTGTCATATCCATTAGCTTTTGCGCCCTTTGATTGACCTTTGCTTTATCCACATCCTTGGATAAAAGGGCTGGAAACATAACATTATCAATCAAGGATAGATTCTTTAAGAGATTGATATCCTGAAAGATAAAGCCCATATTATTTAGTCGAATCTTCGCAAGTTCCTCTTCTTTCATTCCGCTGATTTCAACGCTGTTTAGTTTCACACTTCCTGAAGTGAGCCTATCCATTCCGCTCACATTATAAAGAAGAGTAGATTTCCCGCTTCCGGATGGCCCCATGACCGATATGAACTCACCTTTTTCTATCTCCAAGTCTACATCCTTTAAGATATGAAGTTCATTGTTTTTACCCAATACCACTTTTTTGTTCAGGCTTCTTGCTTCCAATACATTGTTCATTATTATTCCTCCGTATTCAAACACTTCGTTTTCAATCTTTTAAATATAACGATTTAACTTCTTAACACGACCGATATATCATTTTCCACTGCCACGTTACAGCTCACAGAGACGGTAAGCCCAACTACTGCAATGAGCGCCAACGGACATAGCAGCCAAGTCTGCCATGCGATGTCGTCAAATTGAATCCTTGCCATTCCCATTGATGACATTGCCAGACTTACAAGAAGCTCTCCTAAGTAATTGGAGGCCAATGCCCCAAGTATGATTCCCAATATCAAGACAGCTAAAGTTCCCACCATATATTGCTGTTTAATATGCCTTGAAGTCAATCCCACACTTCGCATAATTGCAATCTGAGACATATCCTTGGACAGTAACATCTTGAGAAACAATGCAGTTATCAAAATAACAATGACTAATGTAATGGCGATTCCACCTATAACAACTGCACCCATCTGATCAATTAGATTTCCCAACGTCTGTCTAGTATATTCCTTGATATCATTTGCCTGAGCAGAGGTGTATTTGTGCTGATAGTATTCCATTTTATTGCCAACATTGACACCTGGCTTTACATCTATATACACAATATACCAGAGAATTGAGTCTTCGTTTAGGTCAAGGCTTGTATCCGCCTTTGCTGTTTTCCCACCGTTTGTAATATCCTGGTAAATACCGGATACTACTAAGGTTTTATCCGAACCAGCCACCTTTACGAACACTTCATCTCCCACCTTTTTGTTTAATCCGTCTGCTGATGCATTCGCATAGGAAAGTGAGATTTCCCCTTCACCCACCGGTGCTCTTCCTTCCAGATAGTTTAGCGGAAATACAGAAAAATCTCCGGTCTCAATTTGAATATAATCCCATGAACCTTCCGTATTCTGAACCTGGTAGTAGCATGTTGTGTAGGTAGAAGACTTTTGAATATCTAAATCGTTTTTCAGATCTTCTTGAATCTTCTTAAGATCCTCTGTGATCGTATCTGTCTTTCGAAGATCGATTCTCATGTCTGACTTTCCAATTCCCATGTAAGTGGAAAAGTCAGGTGAGCGCATGGTGTTATATACATTTAACGGAAGCGTTATAATAAACATGCTTACAACAAAGATAACAAACAGCAGCTTATACAATTTGAAACGCTTCCATACATCCCTCAGTCCCATGTAGATATTGGTGCTAAAAAAATTGTTATTAAGCAATGGAAAACTGCATTTACCGTTTTTTCCCTGCTCCATAATATCTTCACGCAATGCTTCCACTGCTGAAATCTTATCAATTCTTCCCAGAACCTTCTTGCAATACATCACAATCATAAAATATACAAACAATGGCGCTATAATTGACAGTCCGTATTTTAAACTTCCAGATAAATCTGAGGATAAATATAGTCTCATATTGCCACTGAATAGATTTGCCACAGGAAAGGACATTACATAGCCAACTAACCCCGCCACAACTGACATGGCTCTATATTTTGTCAGATATACCCTTTTGATTTCCTTTTGGGATATTCCAATCGCCTTCATAACACCAATCTCTCTTAAATCCTCATCCATGGTTGCCAAAAAGGTAAGTTTGATGCAGAGAGCTGATATTATAATCAACAGAATGCTGATCAGTATAATCACCATGGCTATTGCAAGATCTGACATGGCGTTGAACAGCATAAATGCCATTGCGTTAACTGTAGGACCGTTTGCAGGCAGACCTGCTTCGATATAGGCGGTCTGGACAGCCTGAGCATTGCCATTTTCTTTTAATTTGAACTCGATAATATATTCCAGTTCCCCTGTTCGCTTCTCAAGGATTCTGTCAAAGTCCGCCTGGCTGACAACAAACCGTTTAGAAGAGGCAGTGGAGGCATTCATTTCATAATCTCTTACATAATCCGAAACAACAAATTCCTTCTGATATTCCTCTGTTTCCACCCTTAGCAAATCACCTATTTTCAACTCATGCTTTACCATGAAATAGATGGGCACTGCTATTTCACCTTCCTTGACATCCAGTTTTTCATTATGTAGATCCAATAGGAAATCAAACTGCTTATTTTGTACAACAAACGAGATATCCTGTATCGTTCCAGCCATGGTCTTATTGTCACCATAATGGATATTCATTCCTTCAATATTCAGAAGAAGCATGGTCTCTTGCATGGCTATGTGTTCTTGCTGCTCTTCTGTGAATATATCGATTGCCGACTGGTCATATTGCCCGGCATGCATCTGCGCAATGTCTGCCGGTACTGCACGTTCCTTCAGCTCCGATATGGACTGGGTCAGATTTGCAATAATGTTAGTAGCACTGGTTCCTAAAATAACCGCCATGGTAATAAATACAAACACTGCAGCAGTAATAACTTTTTTTCTATTGAAATCATTCTTAACAATTTTTAGAAACATTGTTCCTTTCTCCTTCTAACCAGATGATTCTGTATCGTCAGGCGACACCCGCACCACTTTGCATTTTTTTTGTTTGTGTTGCAATCATTTCTAATCATTCTTTTCATCATTTAACCTTTTGCTGTCTTTTATCATAAGTAGCTTCTCGACGAATTTGTCACTTTCATTGATCCACGGGTCATGGCCTGAATGTTCAAACCAGACAATTTCTTTAATTGGTGCGTCTAACACATCCACATACGACTCCACCAGCGAGGTTGGCGCGTTGATATCATATCTGCCAAGAAAAAAATAAACAGGTACTTCAAGTTTCTTGTAGTCTACTCGCAAATCAATGTCATAGAGCTGGGGATACACATGATTAAAGGTCGAAATGATACCTCTAAAAAAATTTATCTTGTCTATAATTCCATATTCAGGTGAAAAAATATCGCGAAATGTATTATAGCCGTTGTTTTGAATTTTAGGATTATTACTCATATAAGCCGAAAGATAGTTTAAATATTCAGCACTGTTCCAAGTAACGTCAGAACCAAAATAGGGTGGTCTACCGTTGGCTTTAAGCTTTTTAATTTTATCATCATCACCCTTTTCCTGTGCAATCTCCAAAGCCTTATCATAATCCATTAACTCTGTTTCTAAAAAATCTACCATTTGTCCAGTTCCTATCACAGCATGATAGCGATTTGGTCTATCAGATGCTAAGAATATACCAAGTGCACTTCCCCAAGACTCTCCAACAATATAAATCTTCTTTTGTCCAAAGCGCTCACATAAATACTCTGTAAGTGACAGTCCATCTTCTACATAATCATCAACAACTAAGCTATTTTTAGCAGCAGCATAGTAAGATTTTCCAGAACCTGGCTGATCCCAATTTACTACAACGAAATGTTTCTCTAGCTCTGCTAGGTCATGTCTCACTGCTGCCATCTGTGAACCACCAGGACCTCCTGCTAAAAATAATAGGACTGGATTTAGTTTGTTCTCACCTCGTATGCTAATCCATTCTTTTCTTCCATTTAGCTCGATTTTTGTGACCTCTGCAATACTACCTTCCAAAACTTCGCCTTGTCCATTCAAAATTGGTGGTGTTTTCGCTTTGAGTTGACTAAACATTAAAAATCCGAACATAAAAACCACCAATCCGCATAAAACAACACCAGAGCGTTTTAAACGTGATATCGTTTTAGTGAGATCTTTTTCCTTTCTTTTTTTAATCAACAGTGTAATACAACGGATGATAATAGTCAGTACCGTAACTGTAGCTATAAGTATTAAAGCTATAAAAATAGTAAACTCAAACATTATCTATTCTCCTTAATGTAAGATTCTTTTTGATAAATACCCACGAGCTTGTATTGCTTCGACCGATTCTCAAGGTGTTACCATCTACAAACGCCATCGTTTTTCGACCTATACCAAAGGTTTGAAAGAACTGTCACAGTGGCTTTCTGTTTGGAGTTGTGCTGATTCTTCCTTTCTTTATTAGTATTAGTACTTGTCTAACTATCTACAAGTATATCAGCCTACT
>DMAP01000161.1 GCA_003446975.1 Clostridiales bacterium
TGTTTCAAACACCAACTGAACCAAAGAACCCTGTTGATAACCATCCAACTATTGGAAGACGACTTCATCTACAACAATAGTAGATTAAAAGGAGGATTTAAATGAGTTACTTATTTCAAATTATTGAAACAGAATATCAACCTGTATTATCTGTGAGAACAACAACATCCATAGAAGAAATGCCCAAACTTGTAGGCTCGGTTTTTAGTTCTATAGTCAGCTACATTATCGCAAAAGGTGAAGAACCTGTAGGACCGGCATTCATAGCATACAATAATATGGATATGCAGAATCTCAATGTTGAAATAGGGTTTCCTTTACAGAATGCCATTGAAGGAGAGGGAGATATTGTATTGAGGTTTATCCCAGCTGGGAAAAAGGCGATAGGATTCCACAAAGGCTCCTATGATAAAATTGGCCCGGTTTATGAGAAACTGCACACATGGCTTCAACAAAAAGGACATGAATCAACAGGTGTGGCTTATGAATACTACTACAATTCACCAGACGAGGTATCTGAAAGTGAGCTTTTGACAAAGATTGAGTTTGTTTTAAAAAAATGAGGATTATATCCACTTAACTGATCTATGAAGCATGTTTTGTCCCAAAGAAGACAACAGATGAAACAGCATAAGGGATATATCTTAAAAGGATGGGATGAGTATGGATTATGATAGTCTAAAGGAAATATTAAAATCAAAGCCAGAGATTGACAACCTAGTGTCCGATGTCCTGAATGAGCCATCGATGATACTTGAATTGTTGGAAGTCATCAGAAGAGAGAAGAGCAGCATCAAATTCACGTCCGCTAAAATCATCAGATTGGCCAGCGAAAGGAAACCTGAGTTGGTTTATCCCTATTTTGATAAGATTGCTGAGCTTTTGAAAAACAAGAATAGCTTCATAAAGTGGGATGGCATTATCATATTGTCCAACCTAGCCGGAGTGGACAAGGATTCCAAATTTGATCTGATATATGATGATTATTTTGACCTGATTAAAGAATCCCAGATGGTAACCGCTGGAAACGTTATTGGAAATGCATGGAAGATTGTATTGGCAGTGCCGCGATACGAGGTGGACATTACCAAAAGGATTTTGACGGTACCGGATGTGGTTTACCTGTATAAAGGTGAACCGTCTTCCGAGTGCAACAATGTTGTATGCGGGCATGCGATAGACTGTCTTGATCAGTATTTTGATAGTTCAGGGTTAAAAGGCGACATCATTGAGTTCGTTGAAGCTCAACTAAAAAATACCAGAAAATCTGTCGTTAAAAAAGCGGAGAGGTTTTTGAAGAAACATTCGGTTAGGACAATAAATAGATGATGGAAGCTTGGTCTGTAGGGTTCTGTTTCAGTGGAGGTGAAGTAGATGAAAAAAAACATTGTTACTGCGGTTGAGTTTCTTGTTCTATTGATGATTGGCATATGTGTTTTTGTTGTGTTCAGCCATATGAGACCGGTTTTGAATCGAAATGCTGATATTGTTGGGCGTTTTTTGCTATCGGTATTGCTTTTGGTTTCTGCTTTGTTGGCACGTCGCACCAACAATCACAAGAAGTATTGGAAAATCCTATTTGCCTTTTTTATTGCTATTTTGACAATATCTGTTGATTATTACACACCATCAAGCAGATTGCTGATTCCATTTTCGCAAAACCACCTACAGACGCCTGCCGGGATTGCATTGGATAAACTTGGCAGCAGCATTATTATAATCGGGGGAATTGTTGTACTGACAATAATTTCAGGAGAGAAACTTTCATCTCTTTTTTTATACGACGGAAACGTCAGAGAATCTTTAAAGATAGGTACAGTGGCTTTCTCAATAGTAGCATTCGGGTCTGTTTTAATTGCGAAACTCTTTGGTGCGCAAGATCTTAGTTTGGAAAGGATCATACCTTGGCTACCATGGATCTTGATTTTTATTGCTGGCAATGCCTTGAATGAAGAGCTTTTATTTCGGGGATTGTTTTTCAAAAAGCTTGAACCGGTACTGGGTGGGTTTTTATCAAACCTTGTTGTTGCCATACCATTTGTTCTGCATCATACAGGCGTCACTTACACAAACGATGTGTTTATGTTCCTTTCCTATCTGCTTCCCCTTTCCCTTTTATGGGGTTATATCACTCAGAAGACTGGAAGTTTGTGGGGAGCTGTTTTGTTTCATGCCGGTACAGATATTCCTGTTGTGCTGGTTATTTTCTCAAAACTGGCATAGCCTAATTGATGGACTTATACGATTTGTTCAGCAGTTACATAATGATCAAGAAAATCATTGAAAAAAAATAATAAATTCTATTAATGCTCTATCATAAAGCAAATGTAATTGAAAGTCTAAAGATAATTAGGTATAATTTCTTTAGAATCATGCAAGGATATCAAAAAGAGCATTTCAAATTGAGACTTATTCAATTGATAAGGGCAGGACGACACTTTGAAAAGTATTCGCCCTGTTTTATTTATCCGATGACTAACTGTGCTAAGACTCCCACTTCTGTCCGATGACTAACAGTCCCTGGATAACGGTTTCTAAGGTTTAGATGGTGTTTCACACCACCTTAACCCAAGAACCCTGTTGATAAGTGGGAGATAAGCACCGTAGAGTCCCTGGATAACGGTTGGTTTCACTTTTACTGGAGGTTTGATGAGAATTAAGCGCAGCAGAATAATTTATGGTGTTTTAATTTTACTTACTATAATTTTGGGTTTTTATGGAGTGATTTGATTTGTTATACTATCGGTATTCTAATTGGTGTGCTAATTGAGAAATTTCTGTGGAATATTATGTATTGTAACCGACAGAGAAGCGATGCTAATTAGTGTTTAAATTATCATACATGATGACACTAGAAAACCCTTATGAATGTCAATAGATACTTTTTAATAGAAGAATAATTAAAACATCAGGAGGTTTGCAAATGTATTCACCTTTTACACTGAACATAAGCCCCATGGAGCGATTGTTCCTTATCAATTTTGAGAAAGATCCGGACGAAATCTACATTGGCTTTGAGCCACAGTGGTTTGATGATGCTTCCTATGGTACAGGTTTAAGAATTATTGCCTGGCGTAAGGATGGCTATATTGATGTGTACCAGCAACCTGGTTTGACCATTGAGAAAAGACTAGACGTGGCAGCAAAGGGACTAGCTGATACCATAATAAGTCCTTTGGACAGTTCACGATTTAATGTCACTAAAAGCGGTATTGATGTGGCTTTTGCTTTTGAGGATAAAGTTGGTCGCAAAGTGGTAGTTGAGATTGTGGAAAAAAATCATAAGCCAACCAATCCTTTTTCTCTATTAGCGCCTGTGGGAAGCTCCTCAGCCAATCCCTCATATTTACCGGTCTATATGATGTTTAGATTCGATTTTGTCCGTAGGAGCAATACTGACGTAACTATTCGCATTAACGGTCGCAACCATAAAGCAGATACCTTCCCATTTCCACTGAATGGCTCTCGTATATACTTCATGCGCTACAGTGATGATACATTTCTGGTGGATTGGTGTCCGGCACAGTCATCACATGCTCTTGAGTTGCTGAGAGGGGAAGGAAACAAGCTTTACAGCCAGAATGACACTCTATATGAGCTCATAGAGCATCAAAACTCCCTAGCCTTTGCACGCATGAGCACAAACCGTAAAAGCCATAACTTTACAGCGGAGTTTATCCCACCCTTCCCAGAGGTCACCCACATCGCGGATCATACATCCTTTTGCGGTGAATTTGTCCTAGGTTCGGATGAGTCAGCAGGAGTGATCAGAGGTATTTATGAGGTTGCTCGCAATGGAGAAGAGGTTGAAGTGATCCTAAACCCCAGCGGTGGATGGGAACCACGTCCCAAGACTCATTTCCTGAAGTTCCTGTTTAGCTTTGTCAAGATCTTCCGCCAATGGCCAAAAACGTATCTATGGACAGCTAAAATCATGCTTAATGAAGATACTCCACCCATAATGGAATCCAGGTGGACGAGGATTTAATAAGAGGTGTAGAGAATAAAAACTTAAGAAGGAGAGTACATAATGATAAAGAACTTTCAGACAAGTGATTTGAGAGAATGTGCAGAAATTATGATGTCAGTATATAACAATGAGCATTGGCAATGTAGTTGGACCCTGGAAACAGCTACAGGTTACTTGCGTGATTATTACGACAGTAAAAAATTTGTTGGATATACGTTATGGATAGATGAGGAAATTAAAGGCGCTATATTCTGTCATGAGAAGATCTGGTGGAATAACAATGAGGTTTTCGTTGATGAGATGTTTATATCTCCTGAACTTCAAAGGCGGGGATATGGGACAGAACTTATCAATGTTGTAGAAAAATATGCAAAAGAGCATGACTTAGCAGGCTTGACATTGTCAACAAACCGTTTTACACCAGCACCTAGCTTCTATAGAAAAAATGATTTCTCAGATGCGGAACACGTGCTATTTATGCACAAAGAGATTTAATGATAAATATATTTTATTTGACCGAGGTGAACTCATGAATGTTACATTAAAGAGAATTGATGCTAGCAACTTTATTGACTGCTTCAATCTAAAGCTTGCAAATGGACAGGAAGCATTTGTTTCGCACCCGATTCGAAGTCTTGCACAGGCATATGTTTACTACAACCAATGCATACCTTTTGGCATATATTACGAAGACTTCATGGTTGGCTATGTCATGGTCCTATATGATTATGATGAAGAAGAATATCATATTTGGCACATGATGATTGATGAAAAGTATCAAGGCAAGGGCTATGGTAAAGCGGCGATGCATAAATGCCTTGAATTCATCGCTACAAAACCTTTCGGAAATTCGAACAGAGTAGTTTTGACATGTGATGAAATGAATGGCAAGGCAATTGGGCTTTATAGAAGCTTAGGGTTTGTTCCAACCGGAAGTGTAGATGAGGATGAAATCGAACTATCGCTGACGATTTAACATTGTCAAAGAAAGTCCTAACTAATGGGAACAAAACTACATTTTTTCAGTCCAATTGAAAATAGAGTTTTGACCATTGAGTAAAAAAACTAGTATGGTGGGAGAGGTTTATCATGTGGCTTTATTTAATGATGGGAGCATTCTTTATCGTGATTGGGTTAGCCATTCATGTGTTTAAATGGTATTTTCTCATCGCTGGTTATAATACCATGTCAAAAGAGAAAAAGGCAAATGTAGACACTGAAGGCCTTGGTCGTCTGATGGGGGCGTATTCCTATGTCAATGGCGGTGTTTTGATTATTACGGGTATATTACATGCTTTTAGTCTAAGACCAGTTTTGACCCCAGTAATTGTAATATTTGGAATTTCAACAGTCTACCTTTTGATTCGGGCTCAGAAGTATGATGGAAATATTTATGATAAAAACGGAAAGTTGATAGAGGGAGCATGGAAACAATTAGCTTTACCTGTTGGTACTGTAGTTATTACGCTAATCTTTGTTGCTTTTCTCATGTTTTTTTCATCTCAGGAAACAAAGGTGACATTTCTTGAGGAAGGTCTGCAAATTCATGGTATGTACGGTGAGACTTATCGCTGGGAGTCTATTGAAGAGGTAAGACTGATAGAGTCTCTGCCAAACATCGAGTTGCGCACCAATGGTTCTGCTTTAGGATCCAGTTTAAAAGGGCATTTTAGAACAACTGAATACGGATCAGTCAAATTATTTGTAGACACAAAAAAACCGCCCTTCAAATAAATGCAGAGTAACGGAAGCATGGTCATTTTTA
>DMAP01000052.1 GCA_003446975.1 Clostridiales bacterium
GGTTGATCAGACCGATTACTCTCTGCCCATTTCCAAATGAAGCATTTGACAAGATCAATCCAAAAGCCAAGGGTTTGCTGACTGTGGAAATGAGCATGGGGCAAATGATCGATGATGTGAAGATTGCTTCTAATGGCAGATGGACAACTGATTTCCATGGCAAGGCTGGAGGCCTTGTACCATCACCAGCAGGTGTCATAGAGGCTGTCAAAAAAATAATTGGGGGTGGCAAATAATGACGACAATGGTTTATGAAAAAACAAGAGCCTTAACGGATACACAATTTCATTACTGTCCCGGATGCACACATGGGGTCATCCATAAGCTTGTGGGAGAAATATTGGTGGAGTTGGGCGTGCTGGGAGATGCCATCGGTGTCATACCAGTTGGCTGCTCTGCATTAGGATATAAATATTTCAATTGTGATACCCACCAAGCCGCCCACGGAAGAGCGCCGGCGGTGGCGACAGGTATAAAAAGAGTCAGCCCCGAAAATGTTGTGTTTACCTATCAGGGAGATGGTGATCTTGCGTCCATAGGAACTGCTGAGATTGTCCACGTAGCTCATCGAGGTGAAAAAATCACCACAATATTTGTCAACAATGCTATTTACGGCATGACAGGCGGACAGATGGCACCCACAACACTTATTGGGCAAAAATCAACCACATCTCCTGAAGGAAGAACAGAAGAACACAGCGGTAAGCCGCTGAAAGTGGCTGAAATGCTTGCAACCATAGATGGCGCCAAATTTGTCGAGAGAGTTTCTGTTCATAGTCCGGCAGCGGTGAGGAAGGCTAAAAGAGCGATCAAGAAAGCATTCCAGTGTCAAATCGAAGGCAAGGGGTTTGCCATTGTCGAAGTCTTGTCAACCTGCCCCACAAACTGGGGAATGACACCTGTAAATGCTTTGAATTGGTTGGAAGAAAACATGATTCCATATTTTCCTCTTGGCAACCTGAGGGATTTTGAGGAGGCGAAATAAATGATAGAGAAAGTGATCATGGCTGGTTTTGGTGGACAGGGTGTAATGGCAATTGGCAAGCTTTTGGCATACGCAGGCATGCTTGAGGACAAACAAGTATCCTGGTTGCCGTCATATGGACCTGAGATGAGAGGTGGAACGGCCAACTGCGATGTGATAGTGTCCGATAAGCTGATTGGATCTCCAGTATTGACAGATGATGCCACAGCTGTAATTGTTATGAACTTGCCTTCCATGGATAAATTTGAAAGCCATCTGGCGAAAGATGGAAAATTGATTGTCAACAAATCTCTAATCTCCAAAAAAGCCACCAGAGACGATATAGGTGTCTATTATATCGATGCCAACGAAATAGCGACAGAGATCGGCAATCCCAAGGCTGCCAATATGGTAATGCTTGGCGCATTTCTAGAGCTGACCGGTATCGTCAAACCTGATTCTGTATTGAAAGCATTCACCAAGGTTTTTGGCGAGGATAAGGCCAAGTTTATCCCGCTGAATGCAAAAGCGCTGGAAAAAGGTGCAGAGGCTGTAAAAAACTAAATCTTAATTTTTATTCAATCATTTTTATTCAAATCATGTTGACATTGAGGTTTTTATTTGTTAACATAGTGAAAATTGAATAAGTGTATTACAGAGGTCGCGATTAGTCAATAGTACCAATAGGGAAAGGGACTGTCGCCGAAGCTTGCAATTTGCAAGCTGGGGCTATGCTGAACAAGTATAGAACTGTCCGAAACGGACCCACCGTGGAAGGGAGTACTGTGATACATTGGGGGTAAGAATCGATGATTTATTTGTCATGAGTTTTACTCATGACTTTTTTGTTAAAGTTGATCCCCTTGTCGTGCTGCAAGCACATGAGGGGATTGTTTTTTTCGATGACACTTGACAAAACATCAATCAGGATTCACCTCACAAAAAATATACGGAGGTATGAATATGATTTTCAAGGGAGCAGGAACAGCATTGATTACGCCATTCAGAAATGGCAAAGTGGATTTTGAGAAGTACGGAGAGCTAATCGATTGGCAGATTGAAAAGGGCATCGATGCCATTGTAGCTTGCGGCACCACAGGCGAAGGATCAACCTTGAGCGACGAAGAGCATAAACGTGTCATGAAATATTGTGTGGAAAGAGTCGCTGGCAGAGTACCGGTTATAGCGGGCACAGGCAGCAATGATACCAATTATGGTCTGCAGCTAAGCCAGTATGCCGAAAAAATCGGTGTGGATGCGCTCATGTTGGTAACACCCTATTACAACAAAACAACCCAGAGAGGACTGATAAAGCATTATCAGATGATTGCAGACAATGTAAGCACACCGATGATTTTATACAATGTGCCGTCAAGAACCGGCATGAAAATCGAAGCGGATACGATCATAGAGCTATCAAACCACAAGAACATTGTCGCCATGAAGGATGCCACAGGGGATATCGGATATGCAGCCGAGGTATTGAGCAGGATCACAAACGACGACTTTGTCATCTACTCGGGAAACGATGATATGATTGTTCCGATTCTGTCATTGGGTGGTGTTGGCGTCATATCAGTGGTATCCAATGTCCTGCCTGGACAAACCCATGACCTGGTCATGAAGTACCTTGAGGGTGACATTGAAGGATCTAGAAAACTCCAGCTTGGTTTGCTCAATTTCATCCAAAGCCTATTCATTGAAACAAACCCCATACCGGTGAAGACGGCTCTGAACCTTATGGGATTTGACGTGGGAGAGCTGAGGTTGCCCTTGTGTGAAATGGAGCCATCCAACAAGGAAAAATTGAGAACCGCTATGGTTAAAGCAGGATTGTTGAGGTGATGACATGGGCTTGAATATCTTGTTGATTGGCTGCAATGGTGCCATGGGCAGAACAATCACATCCATTGTATCAGATAATGAGAGATATCAAATTTGCGCTGGTGTAGACAGGACAGCGATCCATGACCAATACCCCGTTTATCAGCACATAAGTGGTATCAAAGAACCGATTGATGTCATCGTTGATTTCTCAAGCAAAGAACTACTGGAACCCATACTGGCATTTGCTGTTGAGAGAAAACTGCCAGTGGTCCTTTGCACAACCGGCTATGATGACGTGGATTATCGTGCAATTAAGGAAGTGGCGTCAAAAGTCCCCGTCTTTAAAAGCGCCAACATGTCTTATGGCGTGAATGTGGTATTGAAGTTGCTGGAACAGGCAACCAAGCTCATGTCAGAAGGATATGACATTGAAATCGTTGAAAAGCATCATAATCTGAAAAAGGATGCGCCCAGCGGGACAGCCAGAATGATGATCAACACAATCAACCATGCCTTGTCCGAAGAGAGAAGCTGTGTTTATGGCAGAGAAGGAAATGAGACAAAACGCCAAGAGAATGAGATTGGCGTCCATTCCTTGAGAGGCGGAACAATAGCGGGAGAGCACTCGGCTATATTCGCGGGTAAAGACGAGGTCATAGAAATCAATCATTCCGCCTTGTCAAAACGTGTATTTGCAGAGGGTGCGTTGAAAGCCGCCATGTATTTGCATGGCAGAAACCCGGGACTTTACGACATGAACAGCATGATTGAAAACAATTGAAAGAATATGAATAAAAATACGATAAAACTATAGAATATAATATTGTTTTATGGTAGAATACTAAATTATAGCTGAGAGGACATAAATATGAGCAAAGAAAAATTAACAGACCCATATGAGATAGCCAGATATATTAAGGACGCTGTGAAGTCGACGCCTGTCAAGCTCTATGTCAATGGCAATCTGGCATCCATAGATTTCGCAGATTGCAGGGTGTATGGAAATACAGAGAGCGCAGTGGTATTCGGTGAGTACGATCAGATTAAAAAAATCCTCACTGACAACAAAGAGCTGATCAAGGAGTTTGATATTGAATCCGACAGGAGGAATTCTGCCATTCCATTGCTGGATACCAAAGAGATATCAGCCAGGATAGAACCAGGAGCAGTCATCAGAGACCGTGTGGAGATCGGCAAGGGTGTTGTCATCATGATGGGTGCCCTCATCAATATCGGTGCGGAAATAGGTGAGGGAACCATGATTGATATGGGGGCTATAGTCGGTGCAAGGGGTATCATCGGCAAGAACTGCCACATTGGAGCCGGTGCTGTCATTGCAGGAGTTCTGGAACCTCCAAGCAAGACACCGGTGATGATAGGCGATGACGTTGTGATCGGTGCCAATGCAGTCATACTGGAAGGCGTTGTTGTCGGCCAAGGCGCTGTTGTTGCCGCAGGTGCCATCGTGACGGAAACTGTACCCGAAGGGGCTGTGGTGGCAGGGTCTCCAGCGCGGATAGTCAAAATGAAGGACGAAAAAACAGCCAACAAGACTCAGATACTGGAAGATCTGAGAGATAGAAGATAAAAGACATATGATAGGAGAGTGAAAAAAATGGGACTGATGGAACAAGACAGTCAGTATATTATGGGAACCTATGGCAGGATACCCTTGGAGGTCAGATCCGGGGACGGAATCTATCTGACAGACATGGCAGGCAATGTATATATGGATATGTTCAGTGGCATTGCGGTGAATTGCTTTGGACATAACAATAAAAAAATTCTTGATGAAGTGATGAACCAGTCGCAGAAGTACATTCATCTGTCCAATTATTTCACTTCTCAATCAGCTGTCGCATTGGCCAAGCTTCTGGTGGAAAACTCTTTTGCCGATAAAGTCTTTTTTACCAACTCCGGGACTGAATCCAACGAAGCCGCCATAAAAATAGCTAGGAAGTATGGACGTGGCAAAT
>DMAP01000116.1:0-865 GCA_003446975.1 Clostridiales bacterium
GTTCAGGTCGTTTTTCCTTCTTGGTGCCTGATATGCCTTCGTCATAATAAAGCCCTGCAAACTCCCATTCTGGATTGGATTTGATGTAGTTTTCATAGTGCTCCCGCTGAGCTTTAAGGCTTTCTAACTGTTCATCGCTATCTGTTGAAACCCTGGCATATGCGGCCACTCGAAGCTTGTTTTTCGACAACTGTGATCTTGTCAGTTCATCGATTTTCGTTATCTTTTTCATTGTCTCACCTCGCTTTCTTTCATTACATATATCACTCTAAAAGCCACTAATAGCAAGTGATTTAAGACATAATCTCGGCTAGCTTTGGTGAGAATTTCAGTCTGTTTAATGCAGATATTTTGTGTCGTTCATCCTCTGTAATCTTGCCTTCTTTATAGAGCATTCCGATAATGCTTTCTGCTATATAAAAGTCATACTCTCTCTGCAACTGTTCTTCTGTCATTGGTTCTGTCTCACCCTTGATCGGGCTGCCATCTTTTACTTCAATTATCTTCATAAAAAAAACACCTCCTACCTGGTAGCCACGGCAAGAGGTGAAATCTGATGTTTTACCTAATCTTTTCTATAAAATTCGCATTCATAACCATCGGTATCAAGAAGCAACCCCTTTGCCCAGGGAGGGACTCTACTCATCTGCTGGCACACCCTATCAAGTGACATGCTAGGATCCACCTCAATAATAACCTCATCATGCACATGAGCCACAATGCTGTAAGAGCTTAGAGTCTTTATGGCATGCATCAAAATATCACGAGAGATTGCTTGGACAATGTTTTCTACAAACTTAGGCCCATAGCTTTCAAGTCGATCCCATTTTTTAGTAGCACCGACACCTTCGTAAGTGACCGATTC
>DMAP01000116.1:963-2506 GCA_003446975.1 Clostridiales bacterium
CACTTCTTAGCTGCTCTATCCACATCCCACCAGAATTTTACGATGTACGGATTGGCTTGCCTCCAGGCATTAACCAGGGGTTTTAATTCTTCCTCCTCAAGGCCCATATCCAGTGCGCCCATAGCCTTTAAAGCTCCCACTGATCCACCATAACCTAGGGCCAGTTCTGCGATCTTGCCTTTCTGCCTTAGATGACCGTTCACACCATGCTTTTCTACGGGGACATTAAACATCTGTGACGCGGATGCACAGTAAATATCACCACCACTTGCGAATACTTCAGTTCTCCATTCTTCACCCGCAAGCCATGACAGCACACGAGCCTCAATGGCAGAAAAGTCGGCAACTATAAACTTACAGCCTTTCTTTGGCACAAAAGCTGTCCGAATAAGCTGTGAAAGAGTATCTGGTATATCTTCATAAAGCATTTCAAGGACTTCAGAATCACCACTTTTTACGATGCCTCGAGCTTCTTTTAAATCCATCATATGGTTTTGCGGCAGGTTCTGCAGCTGCACAAGTCTTCCTGCAAAGCGACCGGTCCTGTTGGCTCCGTAAAATTGAAACATTCCTCTGGTCCTAGAATCAGCACAGATTGCATTCTCCATTGCCGTATATTTCTTTACGGATGACTTTGCCAGTTGCTGACGGAGTTTAAGCACTTCAGCTAGATGCTCCGGCGCTTCCTTTAATAGCTCTGCTACTGCTTTTTTACCAAGCGTATCTGTTTCCACACCATTTTCAGAGAGCCAGCCTTTCATCTGTTGCACTGAGTTGGGGTTATCAAGTTCTGTTACTTTCTGCATCTGATCCATTAGCTTGGTGCGGGACATCTCATCCATCTCGATAGCCTGCTTTACGAAGTCCAAGTCTACCTTGATGCCTCGATCATTGATTTCCTGGTCAAGATGGTACTCATGCCATATTTCATCCGGGACAGGAAACTTACTAAGCCTCTTTTGTATCTCAATTTCCGTTTCAACATCTCGCTTGTTATAATCCTTAAAACTCTGCCATTTCTCCTCATCGTCACCTGGCAGATTACGAGTTCTGCCACCGTTTGTTTTGGTAGGCGTACACGGTACACAAAAATATCTAATAAGATCTTTACCTTCTGTCAGCTTCTGCTTTTCAAGACCAAGGACTGCACCCACACCTACTAAGGATAAGGGAAGCCCCATATAGGCAGACCATACCATTGAGCATTTCCATGCGGATGGATTTAGATATTCTCCACATGGATGTCCAAGATATCTGGATAGACAGACACGCTCAAACTGAGCATTAAAAGCCCACTTGGTTACTTTTTCATCGGTCAAGGCATCCAGTATGATCTGTGGTATCTTTTCATCGTTCGCAAGGTCAACCACCATCACCTCTCCACCGTCAACAGAATAACCAAAGAGCAGTATTTCAAAATCATCCGCCTCCACATAGCGATAAACTCCACTCTTTTGTAGGTTGATCGATGAGTAGGTTTCGATATCAATTTCAAGACTTCTCATAATATACCTCCGTTCCTAAAAAAGCAGGTGGCAGAGGA
>DMAP01000392.1 GCA_003446975.1 Clostridiales bacterium
ATACGGGTTTGTAATCAATCTGACATCTCAGTGAGATGTTTTTTGGTTTATAGTTCATAGTTGCCATTAGCTTCTGGTTGAAACACGATCTTCAGAATTTTGAACTTGATTGTTCCGGCAGGAACAGGCCACTCTATGATATCGTCTACCTGGTATCCAAGCATTGCAGTACCAATCGGCGCCATAATGGATATTTTATTATTCATAACATCGGCGTCATTTGGATAAACAAGTGTGTAATTCTCTATTTCCCCAGTCTCCAGATTTTCAAGAACGACATTCGAGTTCATCGTGACGACATTATCCGGAATTCTATCCTGTGCTACAATAATTGCCTTCTGAAGTTCTTCTTCCAGTTTTTTAATGTTATCTTTCTTATAGGTCTCATAAGCGCTAGCTTCCATAATCAACTTCTCAAGCTTTTGCTTATCAGACGCTGTGATAAAAATTTCCTTTCGCATAGCTAACCCGATTCTCCTTGGTATTTTATATGTTAATACAAAGCGACCGCCATTTGGCAATCGCTTTGCGTGAAACAAATCAATTATGATGATGTATCGACATTATTTTAACACAACAATTGGCATAAGTAAAGGGTTCATTATTCAATGATGTCCATCATTATTCTTTGATTTCCGCTTTTTTGGTTAAAAGATAGATGAATGCACTCATTATACCTCCAGCAACTAGAAATGTAATCACTGCCATATAGGAATTCATGTTGCTGTATCCGAAAGCCTTATCCATAAATGATATGATGCTACCTGAAAAGTCTGTCAGGTAATTGCCAAGTCCTCTCATCAGCATAAAAAAGATTACAGGGCTGATGGAAACTACCACTCTCATCCATTTATTGCTTCTGTAATAAATCAATGTAATCAGTAAACCCACTAGACAAATAAAAGTATAAAGCGCAAACTGCCATATAAAAGTGTTGAAAAGAATGTGGATTTCATTTGATTGTTTCCAGATGAATTCCAAGGTTCTATGATCTCTCATGCCTATATCTCTATAAGTTGTGTATAGCATATCAAACATCGTGGGCGAAGGTACAAACAAATTGTAGATTCTATTGAGAAACACGTCTATGACTGACATTAGCACAGTAATTCGTAAAATACCCAGTATTAAACCTTTTATAAATGTTTTTCTCGACACGCTGACACTCTGGGAAAAATAAAAATCACTTTTGAAGGAGTCCAAACCCACTACAAACATAAATATCACTGTCGCAAACTCCAACCCTGATGAACTCATGTTCCCACCTGATGACATGCGTGAAAACGCAAGAAGTGCCAAAATCGATATGAATATGGCGTAATAAATCTTGATGGCAAATAATGACTCAAAATAATAGTATTTAGAGATTTTCAAAAACTTCATATGAGCTTACCTCCGTCCTGTGTCAGATAGATGAACAACTTCTGTAGTTCAACTTTTGCGATTTCAAGATTTAATTCCTTTATCCTGGTCTGTTCTTGTTCAATTATAGCGCCTTTAATAGTTGCTGATTTGTAGGCTGCCATTGTTTCAACGTTTATGACTTGCTTGTCTTCGATAAATCTATCCACATCAGCAGATAAACCGGAAATTCGATAAGCGTTGTTCAAAAGATTCTCGACGCTGTCATTCATCAAGATAGTCTCATCGTTAATAATGACAACCATTTCCAGCAAGTCTGCTATCTCTTCAATAATATGAGTCGATAGGATTATTGTCTTTGGATTCTCAATATAGGATTCCAGAAGTCTTTTGTAAAACATGTCCCTGTGATTGGCATCCAGACCTAGAATAGGCTCATCAAATATCATGATTTCCGCGTTTGAGGCCAGAGTGGTTATAAGCTTGGCAATGGTCTTGAATCCAGTTGATAAGGATTTGATTTTCTTGGTTGTATCAAGTCCAAACTGATGGCTCAGTTTCATTGCATAATCATAGTCAAAATCCTTGTAGAATTCATTAGTCCAGCTAAAAACCTTATTTATCGTCATCCCATCAAGATAAAGAGTCTTCTCTGTCATGTAATATACCTTTTCCAGTGCGGATTGACTTAAGGAAACATCCTCGTCCCCTATCAATATTTGACCTGTTGTAGGAAACACCCTGTTGGTGATCATGTTTAGAAGTGTCGTCTTGCCAACGCCATTCCTTCCAAGCAATCCATATATCTTGTTACTCTCGAATTTCAATGAAACGTTGTTTAAGACGCAATTGCTATTATAATACTTCGTAACATTATTGACTTGAATGCTATTCATTTCCATCAGCTCCTTTAATCATTTCAATTATCTCCTCTACTGTAATTTCCAGTTTATCCGCTTCCTCCAGAAGCTTTTTGACATATGTTTTAGAGAAATCTTTTTTCCTCTTGTTTGTCAGCGTTTTCTTTGCACCCAGTGCTACAAACATCCCTACACCTCTTTTTTTATATATGATACTGTCGTCAACCAAAAGATTGTACCCTTTAGCAACTGTTGCCGGGTTTATCTTATAGTTAAGTGATATTTCAGTTGTGGAAGGCACCTGTGTCTCTTCTTCATAAATGCCCTTGATAATATCATTCTCTATAGATTGGGCTATCTGATGATAAATTGGCACTTGACTGCTAAAATCAATTTTCATGGTCTGTTTCACCTCTTTTGTTGATCAAGATAATTAGTTAATTAGTTATGTAATTAACTATACAACAATAGAACTAGTATGTCAATACTTTTATCCGATGACTAACAGTGCTAAGACTCCCACTTCTTTAAGTGGGAGATAAGTACTGTAAAGTCCCTGGATAACGGTTTCTAAGTTTCAGATGGTGTTTCAAACGCCACCTGAACCCAAGAACCCTGTTGATAAAAACAAAAAAATCAGTGCATGATATCCATACACTGATCAATAATACTATCAAATGGTTTTTTTACAATTTAATATCATTCACCACGGGGGTTTTTTTCAAGCCTCTTTCCATCATGTCCAGAAATACTCTTAATACCTCACCGTGATCCGACTCATTTTTTAGTTCATAATTCTCAAGATTTATGATAACGGAGGTGATAGCAAACGCTGCAATATCAGCATTTATATCTGCGTTGAAATCACCTTTTTCAATGTAGATTTCGATCATATCCTTAAAAAGCTTGACACTTTCTGGCATGACTTCCATCAATATTGATTTTTTTACTTCCTGGGGACATTCCTTCAAGAATCGATCCTTCAAGGCTATCATCTCATAGTCCTTCGTCTCAAACTCATTAGCTTTCATCAGCATGCGAATCATTAGATCTGAAAAACTCAGATGGGAAAATTTATCCATTTCTTCAGTTAGAACATCAGCCTTTGCAACGCCAATACCCTTAAACATGAACTTGAACAAATCATCCTTGTTGTAAAAGTATTGGTAGAAGCTGCCTTTCGGGATATCCGCACATTCCACAATCATATCGATAGTTGCTTTTTGGTAGTGGGTTTGCGAAAACACTTGTTTGGCAGCTTTTAGTATTCTTTCTTTTTTATCATCTGGTAAATTATAAAATGTACTTTTTGGCATACCATCATCCCTCCATCACTCCATTCTAATAGACAAACACACCCAATGCAATAAATATTACTGAAATCATCAATACTGATATGTTAAGCTTTTTCATCTTTTCGGGATTGTTTAGAGTCTCTGATGCAAATTGCCTGAACTGATCATATTTAAAAAGCAAGGCTGATAGCTTGATGGTCGTCAAAGATACAAATACAGCCATAATCCAGCTATATCTGACGTCAAGATTGATAACCTGATACCACGTAATTGCAATCATTAGCAATCCAAAGACCGCTATGATATAAATCCATACAGGTTTATGGCTTGCATATGCCTTTTCCATCTCCCACTTGTTCCACCTGTCTCCCATAGTTACCATCAGGACCCTAGTAATAATACCAACTGCTGCCCAGGCAAAGCATAAATAACTAAAATAATTGAAATCCATTTTTCTCTCCTAAAAATATAATATGACTAATAGTCATGTGACTTTTAGTCATATTATAGATCATGCTTTGTAGTTTGTCAACATTTTTGTTCTTTTTTGATTCATTCTTGTCTATTCGTTAAGTGGTTTGAGGAACTTCACGCCAAATGTTGAAAATGCGATTCCAAACATCAGTATGACCACCAGATTTATCAGTATTTCATCAATGGATTTTCCTTGCAGTATTTTTTCACTTGCATCCATGACCCATTTCTGAGGAACGATATTGCCTAAGCGGTTAACAATTTCAGGCATCATGGACTTTGGAATGAACGAACCCCCCAGTATCGAGGATGGCACAACCACTGTTGCCGTTAAAAGCATCGGATTGAACTTGTTTTTCATAATGCCCGCGAGACCTACTCCCAATCCTAATGTCGCAATCAGAAATGCAAACAAGATCAATGATAATGCCCAGAACTCTCGCCCCCATGATAGTTCAAAAGCAATTTTTAGCACAATCATAATTGGAATCAACTGCATCAGACCCAATGTCATGTTTCCTATAAGGTTCCCCAACACTATTTGCCATTCCTTCACGGGCTGTGTAAATATT
>DMAP01000191.1 GCA_003446975.1 Clostridiales bacterium
ATATTCTCGATTTGAATCAAACAGTCATGAGAGAATATTTTACGATGATTATGCTGGTTGATTTGAGTAAAATGGAAATCTCAATCGAAGAACTTCAACAAAAGCTATCTATAGTTGAAAAAGAAATGCAGTTATCCATAAGAGTACAGAGAGAAGATATATTCAAAAAAATGCACGAAATTTAGGAGGCAATTTATGATTAACAGAAACAATATAATGGAAACCATCAGTATGGTTGAAAAGCATAAATTTGATATCCGGACTATCACAATGGGGATATCCTTATTTGATTGTGCCCATGAAAATGGTGAGTTAGCCAGACAGAAAATCTACGACAAAATCACAAAAAAGGCAGAGAAACTGGTCAAAATCGTAGAAGATGTTGAAAGGGAGTATGGCATACCTATCATCAATAAAAGAATTTCAGTCACCCCCATATCTTTGATAGCGGGCGCCAGTTTGGACAGGAGTTATGTTGAGTTTGCCAAAACACTAGATAAGGCGGCTGAGACCGTAGGCGTTGATTTTCTAGGTGGATTCTCAGCGTTGGTTCAAAAAGGCTTTACCAAAAGCGATGAGATTTTGATCAATTCTATACCTGAGGCGCTTGCGCATACAAAAAAGGTCTGCGCTTCTGTCAATGTGGCGACAAGCAAGGCAGGTATCAATATGGATGCAGTTAGATTGATGGGAGAAATCATCAAACACACAGCTTATCTGACCAGGGATAAAGACAGCCTTGGATGTGCAAAGTTGGTGGTGTTCGCCAATTCGGTAGAGGATAATCCTTTTATGGCAGGGGCTTTCCATGGCATAGGAGAGTATGAAACATCCCTTAGTGTCGGCGTTAGCGGACCTGGCGTTGTGAAGGCGGCATTGGAAGATATTAGGGGAGAATCATTTGATGTTGTGTCGGAAACCATCAAGAAGACAGCCTTTAAAATAACAAGAGCCGGGGAGGTATTGGTTAGAGAGGTATCCAGACGTTTGAACGTTCCATTTAATATTATGGATTTATCACTGGCACCAACACCTGAGATAGGTGATAGCGTCGCAAGGATACTGGAAGAAATGGGCTTGGAGAGATGTGGAACCCATGGAACAACCGCAGCCTTGGCGTTATTGAATGACGCGGTCAAAAAAGGCGGCATCATGGCATCATCCCATGTTGGTGGATTAAGTGGCGCCTTCATTCCTGTCAGTGAAGACGAGGGTATGATTGAAGCTGTGAGAACCGGCGCAATCACTTTGGATAAGCTGGAAGCCATGACTTGTGTCTGTTCTGTGGGACTGGATATGGTTGCTGTGCCAGGCAAGACATCAGCCAGCACCATATCGGCTATCATTGCAGATGAATGCGCCATTGGCGTAATTAATCACAAATCGACTGCAGTACGGATCATACCAGTGTTTGGCAAGGATGTTGGAGAAGAGGCGTTTTTTGGAGGCTTGCTTGGACACGCCCCAATCATGGGCGTCAACAAATTTTCCAGCGAGGCTTTCATCAAAAGAGGCGGAAGGATCCCCGCACCTGTGCATAGCTACAAAAACTGACAAAAAACAAAAGGGACGGTTCCTTTTGTTTTTTGTCAAATAAATTGAATAATGCTATAATGTCTTAAATTGGACAAATCGGGAGAATCTATGAAGAAGTCGCCAACCAAGTATTTCATTTTTATAGGATTATTATTTTCATCAATGTCATCAATGTTTATTCGTATAATAGATGCACCAGCAATAAAGATTGCCACCTATAGATTAATTGCAGCCTCTTTCTTCTTCATGATTCCCTTCACTGTCAATTGCTTCAGAAATAAGTCCACTTTGAGTAAAAAGGGAGTTATTCTGGCGATGGTTAGCGGTTTTTTTCTGGCTGGACATTTTGCTACTTGGATCAGTTCTCTGAGCTATACAACAGTATCCAGTTCCACAGTGCTTGTTTCTCTAAGTCCTTTATTTGTAGCGTCATACAACGTTATTGTATTGAAGGAACGTGTCCTGAAAATACAAATTATCGGAATTCTGGTTACAATCATTGGTGCTGTCATTATTTCAGCAGGAGATTTCAAGATATCAGGAGATGCCATTTTTGGAGATTTTCTTGCTTTTTTGGGGGCGATATTTGTTGCTGGCTATCTGATTATCGGTAGAAATGTTAGAAAAAATATGGCGTTGGTGGATTATGTTTTTGTAACTTATTCGTCATCGGCGATTTTGTTGCTGGCATTATCAGTTTTCCTTAAGATTGACTTGTCATTCTCATCTGCAACCAACCTGACACTGATGATAACACATGGTCTTGTAAGTTCAGGATTGGGACACACCATTTACAATTGGATGCTGCAGTACACGACGTCAACCTTTGTCTCGACTGCAACATTGGGAGAGCCAGTAATCGCAAGTGTTATGGCGTACACTTTTTTAAATGAGACACCCACGCTTCAAACTATAATCGGAGGTATAATAGTCATAGCAGGATTGTATGTATTCACTAGAAATAGTTGATTATTGAAAAAAATGCTCAAAAGAGTCTATTACATAGCAATACTTATTTTCATTACGATTTTAATTTTAAACAGCTATTATTTAGTTAGTCTTATTGCTATGTCGATTAACAACAGGGTAAATATAATGAGATCCGGCTTGAAAATTGAGCTGTCAGATCTGAATATTGCCAAGCCCTCAGGGAATTGGTATCCTATTATAAATGTGTTTGTGGACAAATCTTTCTCCGACTATATCCAAAAAGATGTTGAGCTATTGATTTATTACTCATTTGGAGATTATGAGAAAGGTTCCTCAACTATATTCGATCCAAATAGCAAATATTTCAGCAGTTTTTTCGGTTGTTATGCAATCGGACAAAACGAACCAGGCTTCTATGGATTTGAATCTGATGGTAGCCTGGACTTGAATGCGATATTAAAGGTTCCCAAATATGATTACGACTTTCTTGTTGCTAAACCTTTAGGACTTAAGACAAAAGACGTCATAACTGATTACACAATCAAATCGATTGAGATGGTCGATGGAATCTATTACATACAATTCACTTTTAAAACCAATAGCTTATACCATAAATATAAGTCATTTAATTTAAACTATTTACAATATGGCCTTCCTTACATCAGAAGCGGGCAAGATGATTTTTTTCAAATTGATATGTTAGGAAAGCTCAAAGTTACAATATATAATGAAAACATAACACTCATTTACTTTCTATTTTCATCAGATTCAGATATAATCTTAAACTGGAACATATAGTCAAATAAGTGTACTCTGGAGGGACAATGAAAATATACATAACCAGACATGGAGAGACAGAGTGGAACAAAAAAAGAATCATTCAAGGTTCTATGGACTCTCCTCTAACTGAAGAAGGAGTCAGAGGGGCTGAAAGGCTTTCAGTCAGACTGAGGGAAACCCAGTTTGATTTTGTCATTACAAGTCCTCTTTATCGTGCTTACAGAACTGCCATGATTATTTTGAAAGACAGAAAAATTCCAATCATCAAGGATGATAGCTTGAAAGAAATCAATTGCGGCATTTTTGAAGGTTTTACCTTTCAAGAAATATGGGAAAAACATCCTGATTTAAAATCAACCCTTCATTCGGATCCTCTTAATTTCAGGTATCCCGGAGGCGAATCCCTCAATGAGTTTTATGATAGGGTAAAGAACGGATTTGAGGAAATCATAGAAAATTATAAAGATAAAACTATTCTAATTGTAGCCCACGGCGGAACAATCAAAGGTTTGACGTCTTATATGATAGAAAAAGCCGATCCATCATCATGGTTTAGAAATGTTGTTGACAATTGCAGTTTGACAGAAATAGACTATGTGGACGGGCAATTTAGGCTAATCAATTATAATGATACGGATCACATGAATATTGACTAATCGAGGTAAAGATGTTTCTTGAAATTCCATTTGAAAAGACAAAAAAAACACTATCTTCATAGACGTAAGAAGTGAGGGAGAATATGACGAAGCGCATATCCCAGAGGCGGTAAATATCCCTTTATTCACCAATGAAGAAAGAAGGATCATAGGGACAGCGTACAAACACGACAGTGTAAGTGAAGCAAGAAAGCTTGGAATTCAGTTTGCATCAGCAAGACTCCCGCAAATATACGAAAGGATATTGCTGTTGAAGGATAACCACGAACAACAGCTCGTTGCCTATTGCGCCAGAGGTGGATATAGAAGCACTTTTTTTGCCTCTGCCTTCTCATCCATTGGTGTGGGTGTTTTGAAACTTGACGGTGGCTATAAGCGATATAGACAATATATTATAGACAAGATACCGGAAATGAATGAAAACTTGGACTACATAGTGCTGCATGGCAATACAGGAACCGGTAAAACAAGAATTTTGAAAAACCTCGATGAACTTGGTATGAATGTATTGGATCTTGAAGGTGCCGCAAATCACAGGGGATCTGTATTAGGTAGTGTAGGTCTCGGCAACTGCAATAGCCAAAAGCAATTTGAGTCTAACATATTCCATCAGATTCAATCATTCCGAGGCCATAGGGTTTTTGTCGAGGCGGAGAGCAGAAAAATTGGTAACGTTCTGATACCCCAATGCATACATGAAAAGATGAGAGAAGGAGTACATATTCTTGTTGAGGAAGATATTGATTATAGGGTAAGCGTGATTAAAGAAGACTACACATTAAAAAGCGGTTACAAGGAAGAAATATTGAACTCCTTGTCTTATCTAAAAAAGTACCTTTCCAAGGATAAAATGGATCAATTGTCGCTGACTATCCAGGCAGGCAATATAGAGGATGCAATAGCTGATTTGATGATTAATTATTATGATCCCCTATACAGCAACAAGTCGGACAAATATGATTATGAGTTGGTCTTGAGTAAAATAGCGAACCCAAATAAAACAGCCCAATCAATAAAAAAATGGTATGACAAATTCTTTATATAGAGACTCCTAATATTACACAAACAGAACATATGTTTGACTTATCCATTTTCAATTGATATAATGGATAATCAACAATGTGATATTGAAGGAGTTTTTTTATGGAAAAGATTCTTGCCAAACTAGAGATACTTGCTGAGGCCGCAAAATACGATGTATCGTGTTCTTCAAGTGGCATTGAAAGAAAAAACAACGGTAAAGGAGTTGGCAATTCAACGTCTTCAGGCATCTGCCATACCTGGACAGCTGATGGCAGATGTGTGTCATTGCTAAAAATCTTATTATCCAACAATTGCATGTATGATTGCCACTATTGTTGCAATCGCCAGACGAATGATTTCCCGAGAGCCTCTTTCACACCTGAAGAGATAGCAACACTTACTATGGAATTCTATAGAAGAAATTACATTGAGGGATTATTTCTGAGTTCTGCAGTAGACATAAGTCCGAACCATACCATGGAGAATTTATGCCGGACTCTAGAATTGCTCAGGAATAAATATGCTTTCAATGGCTATATTCATGTAAAAGCCATCCCCAATGCAGATATTATTCTCATTAAGCGGGCAGGATATTCAGCTGATAGACTTAGCCTGAACATCGAATTACCAACCCAGGCAAGTCTGAAATTGTTGGCTCCGCAAAAGAATCTAAAAAATCTTCTGTCTCCAATTTCCAGTCTCGGCAACAATATAATTGCCAATCAGGAGGAAAGAAAATCCTTTAAAAATGCGCCCAAATTCATTCCGGCAGGTCAGTCAACACAAATGATGGTAGGTGCATCAAATGATACGGACTATTCCTTTCTGTCAGCCTCCCAACATCTATATGATCGATACAATCTAAAAC
>DMAP01000174.1 GCA_003446975.1 Clostridiales bacterium
TCTGCTGGAGCATATTAACAATGCCATCAGAGATGGCGATTTGGTTATGGATTCATGTACTTCTTCTCTCAACAGAAGATTCAGACCCATCATGCTCAGCACCATCACAACCATTATGGGACTATTTCCTTTGGCATTATCAAGAAGTTCTTTTTTTACACCTATGGCAGTTACCCTGATGTCAGGACTTTTTATCTCAACATTTTTTACCTTGATTGTTATCCCAACCATGTACAACAGTATTTTCAATAACACTAAAAGGTGATGATATCCGTCACGATTTCACCATTTATGTAATCTAAAACTCCAAATGAAGGCATTCTGAACTCTCTAGGGTAAGTAGCGCTACCGGGATTTAAAAATAAAATACCCCCGAGGGTTTCTTGCATTGGCATATGAGTATGGCCAAACAAGACGATATCCGGCTGAGACTCAAGGGCTTTATAGAAAAGTCTGTTTAAGGATGTCTTGACATTGTATTCATGCCCATGAGTCATGAGTATTTTTTTATTTTGCCAAATCAACTGTCTGGTAATGGGGATTTTGTCCCCTGTCATATCACAATTTCCTTTAACTTCAATGACTTTCTTACCCAGTCTTTTTGCAATCGTGTTTGCATCCCTAACCATATCACCAAGATGTAATATCATATCCACATTTTCAATTTCACTGATACGATGGATGAGTCTTTCGACTCTTAAATGTGTATCACTGACTATTATTAGTTTCATGTAAAATCTCAGTTAAAACTTTCTCAAGCTTACTTAATGCTTTTCCTCTGTGGCTTAGATTGTTTTTTTCTTCATTGCTCATCTGCGCAAATGTCTTTCCAATATTGTCTACAATAAACAACGAGTCGTATCCGAACCCATATTCACCCTTCTGCTCAAAACCAATTTTCCCATAGCAAATCCCTTCACTGAGGTGCAATCTCGTTTGAGTGTCTATCACCACTATAACAGTTTTAAAAAAGGCTGTTCTATCCTTTTCTGAAACATTTATCATATTTTTCAACAGGAGGGTATTGTTCTCACTATCAGTAGCATGTTCTCCGGCGTATCTTGATGAGTGCACACCAGGGTCACCCTTTAAATATTTGACAAAAAGACCTGTATCGTCTGCTATTACAATACCACCTGTATGTTTCCACAATTCTTTGGCCTTTTTAATGGCGTTTTCCTCCAATGTTTGGCCATCTTCTTCAACTTCAATATGGTCTAAGCCTATGTTGTTTTTAGATATGACTTCAACATCAAATTTATGTAATACTTCTCTAATCTCCTTAACCTTGTGTTCATTGCTTGTCGATATTACGATCCTTAACATTTCAATCTCCTAAATGACTTTATAAAGTTCATCACTGGCCGGTTCGTCTATCTGTCGAGATCTTCCTGCATTCTCAAAATATACATCCCGTCCAGTTACTTCTCCAATTTTCGTTACAAGAATATGATTGCTGGTCAACTCATCTTTAATCCTATCATACTTGTCCGGATGACAAATTATCAGCATGGATCCACTTGATATGAGTCTGTTATGATTGATGGAAAAACAGTTGCAAATCTTCCTGGTGACATTAGAAACCGGAATACTATCTTCGTTAACTCTGATTCCAAAACCGATGGCCATTGAGGCTTCCCATACAGCACCTTCAATACCACCTTCAGTTATGTCATGCATATACTTTATGCCAATTTGGGAACAAATCATACCTTCTTTTACCACACTCAGACTGTCAATATAGTTCTTTGCAGTATTCAAATCTACCTGACTAATGCCGCATTGTAATAGCTTTTTCTCTTTCTCTTCAGCAATAATCGCAGATCCTTCCATTCCCGCATATTTAGTCATCAGTACAAAATTACCTTTTTCAGCAGGTAACTGGATAGGACCTTTGTCTTTTATTCCAACCGCAGTCATTGACAAAACAATACGATTGACTGCATTTGTTATTTCTGTGTGTCCGCCTACAATTTCCACATTCAATCTGCAGCAGGCTTCATTTGCATCCGACATTATTTTTTTTATTGTATCTTGACCGGTTGTGGGGGGAGCTAGAATTGTAATTAATAACGCTATTGGTTCAGCTCCTCCAGCGGCAATATCATTGGATGCAACATAAACAGCGATTTTTCCCAGATTCTTTTCAGCACCGGTTATAGGGTCTGAAGACAGTACACAATATTTATCTCCATAGTCAACAATAGCACAGTCCTTGCCTATGGCAGATCTTTCAACCACCTCATCTCTCCTGTTCTTAATGGTAGATATGACAATATCCTCAAGTATCTTGTTGGGTAATTTTCCTATTTCCATTCCATTCTCCTGTTTTGATCATTTATCTATGTATGTCCATTTGAAATCATAATCAGATCCTATTGGAAATATTGCTAAAGACTTGACGTAGGGTTTGATAACCAAATTTTTATTAGGATGATAAATTGGATAAACCGGTATCTCTTGAGCTAAAAGCGCTTCTGCATTCACCATGGCGTCTATTCGCTCATATCCAACGCCATTGACTGCTTGCATGATAAATCCGTCGTAAGCCTCGTTGCTCCAATGTGTATAGTTATGTCCACCAGCTGTAACCAGCATATCCATGAAAGTTAGTGGGTCGTTGTAGTCTCCACCCCATCCTGCATAGGCTATCTCGTACATTTTTGCGTCATATCTATTAAGCCTTTCAGAAAAAGTCAGTTGTTCAATAAATAATTCCACTCCTAGATTTTCTTTCCATTGGCTCTGGAAGAACTGAGCTCTCCTATTCCATGTATCCCCCATTTCAGATAAAATAGTCACATCTCTTTGAAACTCTTCTCTGGTAGCTCCAATTTCATCCAAAGCTTCCTCAAAAAGCGTCAGGGCTTTTTCGGGATCATATCCAGGCAACACAGAATAACGATCCACTGCAAATGAGTGTCCCTTCCCAGTCATACTTGGGGGTGTCAAGCCTTCGGCCACCACACCACTATTCTGGGCAATAACGTTGACATAGGCGTCCGAATCTGTCGCAAGGGCAAAAGCCAATCTCATTTTATAATTAGAGAAGTAGATGTTCTCACAATTAAACATGAGATACCAGGTCGTGGCTTCAGACAGAGATCTAAACTCATTGGAATACAGATACTTGTTAATGAACTCAGAAGGTAAATTGATGAAATCTAGCTCATTTTTTTCATACATATTTAAGACAGTATTGTTTTCTTTTATCATATAGCCCTGTATCTTTTCCAAAATGACAAGATCAGCATCATGATACATTTCATTTTTTCTCAAAACCAGTTTTTCATTCTTAACCCATTCTTCTATGATGAAAGGCCCGCTGAATACCATCTTTTCAATGCCATCGCCGTATTCCAGTCCATATCGATCCACTGCCAACTTCTGTGCAGGCATGTAGGTCACAAATGATGTCAGACTCAAAAAGTAAGGTGTAGGATTATTGAGCGTTACCTCTAAGATTTTATCATCCAAAGATCTGATGCCAATGTTATCCATGTCGTTTTCCAACTGGCCGTTGAATTCTCTCGCTCCCTTAATATAGAAAAATTGGTAGGCATAATTGGATTTAGTGTTTGGATTGATAGCCCTGATCCAGGCATATCTAAAGTCATGACTCGTGATTGGCGTACCATCGGACCAGTAGGCATCTCGAAGATAAAATGTATAAGTCAAACCATCCTCGCTTATTGAGTAGCTTTCTGCCAAGCCCTTGCCGATTGAGCCATCAGGATTTAATCTGACCAATCCCTCCATAACAGAATTCAAAATCCACATGGATAGTTGGTCCGAAGTGGTTTGCGGGTCTAAATCAGGTGGGTCACTTCCCCAATTGACCCTAAGAATCTGTTCCTTTTCAATTTCAGGACTAGTTGTCTCCAGATAAGGAACGGAGTTTGACTTATCGGTTTCCATCTCACTCGTTGTAGTATCATCAATCATTGGTATGCTGCAGGCTGTTAGATTCAAACCAACAAGAGCTACCATCAGAAACACCCATAAAACTAATTGTCTTTTCATCCTACAGAACCATCCTTTCTGAAATTGTGATCTTCAATTTCGGAAAATCTGTTGCAAATCCTCTTCTCTTAAAATCGGAATTCTCAGGGCAATAGCTTTGTCAAGCTTGGAACCGGGATTCTCACCAGCAATAATGAAATCTGTTTTTTTACTTACACTGCCAACAACATTCCCACCAAGACTCTCAATCTTTTTGACAATTTCATTTCGCCCAATGGACAAAGTGCCCGTTATAACAATGTTTTTATTTGTCAGATGACTCTCCTTGATAGATTTCTCCTCGTATTCCGGTGATACTCCTAAAGCAAATAGCTTATTGATGCCTTGCTGTATCTTTGAATCATTCAAAAAAGATATTATACTATTTGCAACCACATCTCCGATGTCTGGGATATTTATCAGTTCTTCGTAAAGTGCGGCTTTTATACCTTCATAAGATTTAAAATAATCTGCCAGATCGCTGGCGGTTTTTGTACCTACGTTAGGTATGCCCAAGGCGTATATGAAATTGTTCAACTTACATATCTTGCTTTTCTCAATAGCGGCTAAAAGATTATCTGCCTTCTTGTCCCCGAATCTTTCAAGATTCAATAGGACAGGTTTGTTGAGCTCATATAGATCGGTTATGCTTTTTAACGCCAGTTTTTCAACAAATTGTTCCGCTGTCTTTTCACTGAATCCTTCGATATTCATAGCATCCCTGCTTGCAAAATGAACTATCGAAGCGATGAGCTGAGGTTTGCAGGATAGCTTGTTCAAGCAAAAATAATGAACACCTTCCCGTACCAGTCTTGTGCCGCAGTATGGACAGTTTGCCGGCATTTCAATCTCTATCGCATCGTTGTTGTCAGTCGGTACTATGCCAAGTATTTCCGGTATGACATCATTCGATCTTCTAAGCCATACGATTGAGTTTATCTTAACATTTTTTCTCCTGATATCTTCAATATTATTCAGTGTGGCTCTCTTTACCGTCACGCCGCCAATTTCAACTGGTTCCAATAGGGCGGTTGGTGTTATCTTGCCAGTTCTTCCAACATTCCAGACAACTCCTTCCAGTATTGTTGTTACCTCTTCGGCTTCAAATTTAAATGCAATCGCCCATTTTGGAAATTTCTGGGTATATCCCAAAATCTCTCTGGTTTTCATGTCATCTATTTTTATAACCAGTCCATCTGTCAAGATATCCAGACTATGTCTATGTTCTTTGATATTTTCAATCTCTTCAATGGTTTCCTCTATATCCTTGAAGGATTTTAAGTAGTCAAATACCGGCAGGCTCTGTTGTTTTATGAATTGAATCATCTCTTCATGCTTTGTGAAATAAACACCCTCCACATAACCGACATTATAGAAATATGCTTTTAATTTTCTTCTTTCGGTGATTTTGGGATCAAGATTTCTT
>DMAP01000146.1 GCA_003446975.1 Clostridiales bacterium
CAAAACCAGAATTTTTTGAGAATAGTTTTTTAATGAATATAACGTTTCTAAAGCCGCTCTCATACTGTTTGGATTTGATTTGTATGAGTCGTTGAGTATATCAAATCCATCAGCATGAACAATCTCGTTTCTCATGCCGGTTACACTCAATTCAAACATAGCTTTCTGGATATCATTGGCTGAAATTTGCATGTGTCTCGCAACAGCAATTGCCGCAGTTCCATTATACATTTGGTGTTTCCCCAGCATTGGTAAATGATATACATTGCTCTCTGCGTTTATTACTCGGAAGTAGACACCATCATCCCCAGTAGAAATCAGTTTGATGACAAATTGATTATCCTCATTTTCTCCGAAAGATTGTTTTATTATGTTTCTGTTTATTCCATCTACACCTTTCTTCAAATGTTCACTATCGCCATAATAAACGAGTAACCCATTTTCTTTCACACCTGTTGCGATTTCCAGCTTAGCTTTCAGAATATTCTCAACACTTCCCAGCTCATTGATATGAACATCTGTGGAGTTTGTTATGATAGCAATGTCAGGTTTTGCAATAGAGCATAAAAGGGCTATGTCTCCCAATGCCGACATCCCCATTTCTATAACAGCTACTTCTGTATCCTCATTCATAGATAATAATGTGAGAGGTACACCTAGTTCATTGTTATAATTGCCCAAGGTTTTATGTGTCCGATATTTGGCTTTTAGAATACCATGTAAAATATCTTTTGTCGATGTTTTGCCATTGCTCCCGGTTATACCAATAATTTTTGTCTTTAATTGATTCACATATTCTCTCGCTAGATTTTGCAAAGCCAGTAGCGTATCCTCAACAAAAATAAGCGGAATATCAATATTCGGCAAAGGTATAGCTGCGTTCCACAAAGCAGCTTTAGCACCGTTTCTGAAAGCATCTTCAATAAAATCATGTCCATTGAAAGTGTCCCCGATTATGGGTATGAACAATTGCTCCGATACAATCTCTCTAGAATCTGTTGAGACGCCAATGACTACATCATTCTGTAAGTTGTCAGGCAGCCCCTTTCCATTAACCATCTTTTGTATTTCCAATAAATTTCTGCGAATCATTATACTAACTCCTGTCGTATTTAAGAGTTCTTTTATTTTCGAAGCGTTCAAAAGCATAATCAATCAGCTTGTCAACTAATTCACTATAGGTCGTGCCATCTGTCTTTTTCCAAAGTGCTGGCGTCATACTGAGTTTTGTGAACCCGGGCATGGTATTGACTTCATTAACCAAGAACTTCTCACCATCACATACAAAAAAATCAATTCTTGCCAAGCCAGTGCAATTCAAAACTTCGTACGCTTTCAAAGCCGTCTCTCTCATTTTTTCACTGGTCAGTTTAGTTAAGTTGGCCTCAATCACCTGAATAAGTTTCCCGTCCAGATACTTGGCTTGATAATCCATAAATTGGCGTTCCTGTATGAATTCGCCAACCACAGATGATTTTGGGTAGCTATTGCCAATAACAGATATTTGCATTTCTCTACCTATGACTTCCCTTTCCACAACTATTTTGTCATCAAACCAAAATGCTTCTTCCACTGCCTTACCCAATTCTATAGAATCAATTGCCCTATTTATGCCCACACTAGATCCCAATCTAGCCGGTTTCACAAAACATGGATAGCCAAGATAGGATTCAATTTTTTCTGCAATTTCTTTTTTCTTTTCTTCCCAATCTCTTTTATTGAATACAATATAGTCGCATTGCGGAATATTATGAAAGGTAAACAAATCTTTAGCGATGGCTTTATCCATAGCGATTGCGGATGACATGACTCCATTGCCAACATATGGAATGTCCAGCATTTCGAGTAATCCTTGCACGGTTCCATCCTCGCCGAATGTGCCATGCAATGCTGGAAAAACAACTGTTTTCTCTTCACTTTTCACAATGTCAAGCAACTCATTAAATGCGGATTTTGGATTATCACTTGCACAAGCAATCAATTCTTCTTTAGATGTTATTTCTCTATTGATCACTCCTAAACTGATCCAGTTTCCCTTTTTGTCTATGTATATAGGTGTTACTTTGTACTTTTCCCTATCCAACGAATTGATAATACCCATAGCACTGATCAGTGATACTTCATGCTCAACAGACTTGCCTCCGCATAATACAAATACATTTATTGCCATATGTTGCCTCCTGTAAATAGTCAATGACTATACTTAAGTCTTAATTATAATTTTATTTCCCATGTAATTCAAGCATATTAAACATTTTAATCATAATTTAATCAATTGCATACATTCAAACAAAGTTAACTGCCTTTCTACTCCAATAATAATGAACATGAGATCCTATTAAACATTGACTAATGCCTTGAAAACTAATAAAATATCTGTATTGAGTCGTTACATAAAATGGGGTGAACGTGTGATATTGTTTATTAAAACTTTGGGCGGATTCGATGTCAGTATTGGAGAAAAGACATTGGTCGAAGAATCGAATCGTTCATATAGATTAATCAAATTATTACAGTATTTTATTACATTTAAGAACAAGAATCTTTTGCCAGACACAATTATTGACAATCTATACCAGGACAATGACTCCCCTGATCCCAAAAACATGATAAGAGGTCAAATATTCAGACTTCGTCAAGTGATCAAGAAACTGATCCCAGAAGAATCTAAAGAGTCGGACTACCTCAACATCACATTTAAGAGCGGTTATTATTGTCTTGAAGTCGGTGATAAGGTAGTGGTTGATAAAGATGAATTTGAAGAACTGATCATTAAAGGCGACCAACTGGTAATGACCGATACCATTTCCGCATCTAATATCTACTCCAAAGCTATGGATATGTACAAGGGTGACTATCTGGGAGATAGCCAATATGAAATGTGGCTTGTCCCCGTCAGAAATTATTACAGACGGCTTTATCTAAAAGTGATTTTCAACATGGTGGAATTGCTGAAAGAAAAAGGGAAACATGAAGAAATCATGATCATATGCGAAAACGCCATTGCGATAGAACCATTTGAAGAGGCACTTCACATCTATCTAATTGAAAGCATGCTGAAACTGGGAAAAATCAAGAACGCCATGAGTCATTTCGAACACATAACTGAGGTTTTGGAAAAAGAAAACGGTACAAAATTATCACCCGGATTAAAGGAAATTGAAAGAAAAATACAACATAACAGCAATGAGAAAAGCAATATGGATATTGTCAACATGAGGGACAAGCTGGAGCTGTCCGTCAACGATGGTCCCTTACTATGTGATGCGGAATATTTCAAGTTCTTGTATAATCTCCACAACCGTAAAAGAAATCCTATTGATGCATCGGATTTCATAAGCCTAATCACCCTTAATCCAACAAAAAAAACACCTGCAGCAAATAGGGATTTGATTGAATCATGGTCTGATGATATGACAAAAGTATTGACAAAAACCTTAAGGAAAGGCGATGTATTCAGTTTTTGGAACGATACACAAATTTTAGCACTCCTACCTGATGTAAAGGATAATGGAACTAGTAGCATAGAGCAAAGGATTTACGCCAACTTAAGAAGCCTAAACCAAGGCAATCCATACGACTTAAAAATCAGATTCGTCCCCATTGATGCCAACTTCTCACTCTCTTAAAGCCCTTAGGGCTTTTTTTTTGCCTTAAAACTGAAATAAAATTAGAATAAAATTGAAATGAAATTGGAAT
>DMAP01000365.1 GCA_003446975.1 Clostridiales bacterium
TATCTGGCTTTTCAATTCCTTCAATTGTTTCTCAGTTGTCTCAAGCTCTGATTTAAGATCGGAGTTGATTTTCTGCAGTTCTACATTTTCCGCCGCTGTTGTCTCAAGCTTCGTCGTAACAGTGTTTTTCTCTGCTTCCACCGTTTTGAGCTTTTTGCTGAGGGCCTTGTTTTCTCTCAATCTTTTGACCTTGCCAAAAGTACTCAGCACCCCAGTCACCAAAGCGCCCAATCCCACTGAAGCCAAAATGACCAAAGCCTGGGACATCTCTCTCTTCATGAAAAACAAATCTATGGAAACAGTTTCTCCGTTTTGAATTGCAAATATGGCTATAAAAATGGACACAATAAGCAATAATATAAAATTGAGTTGCATAACATACCTCCTGCCTTTTTTTTTATTATACTACAAATAGAGGTTCATTGATATAATAAATTATTTTGAGGCTTTGTTGGGGTTGTAATAGTTTGTGTCGCTTTTCCTTGTTTTCATCAGATACCAGATGGGGCTTGCTATGAATATGGAAGAATAAGTACCCGCAACTATACCGACTATCAACGGCAAAGCAAACTCTCTGATTGCCTCGACACCAAAGATATACAATGCTGTGATGGCAAACAAGGTTGTAGCGGATGTGTTGATGGATCTGACTATGGTCTGGGATATGCTGTCATCGATGATCTCCTCGTACTTTGCTTTTCTCATAATTTTGGTATTCTCTCTTATTCTATCAAATACAACAATCGTATCATTTATGGAATAACCGACGATGGTCAGCATGGCTGCGATAAAAGAACTGTTGATGGGTATCTGCAGCAACGAATAAACGGCAATCCCAACCAAGACATCCTGCATCAGAGCTGCAACTGCAGCTATTCCAAACAGCAATTCAAATCTAAAGGTGATATAGATTAGAATGCCTACAGACGCTATAATAACCGATAACACGGCTTTACTCTGTATTTCCCTACCTATCGATGGTTCAAATTTCTGTTGATAGATAAAATCATCATCCGACAAGTCGTATTTCTCTTGGAAAATCGAAAAAACTTCATATCGTTCCTGGTTTGTTAGATCTTGTGTGGTTCTTATGATGACCTGGGTTCTATCTTCCCCGGCATGGACAATGCTGGCGCTGGTATCAAAGCTGTTCGTCAGTTCTCTGATCTCACTGACTTCCACATTGCGGCCCAACTCTATCTGAAGGAGCGTGCCCCCTGAAAAATCGATACCTACATTCAAGCCTCTTATAGGGATAAGCACCAATCCTATAAGAATAACCACAGCTGAGATCATAAAAAAGATTTTTCTTTTGCTGATTACTTTTATACTCATTTTGCCACCTCCGACATGCCAAACATTTTCGGATTTTTAGAAATCTCCATCTTCACAGCAATCTTAAGCAGCAATCTAGTGATAACAATCGCGGTAAACAGTGAAGTGAATAGACCTATAAGGAGTGTAACCGCAAATCCCTTGATGGTGCCTGTTCCAAAATAGAAAAGTACCGCTCCTGCGATAAGTGTGGTCACATTGGCATCGACAATTGTTGTCATGCCTTTTTTAAACCCGGCGTCCACTGCCGTTCTGATGGTTTTTCCCACTATCAGCTCTTCCTTGATTCTTTCGAATATGACAACATTGGAATCAACGGCCATACCGATTGAAAGTATCAAACCGGCTATACCTGGCAGCGTAAGATTTGCTTTCAGGAGAATGATGATACCTAGAACTATCAATATGTAGATGGTCAAGGCTATATCAGCCACTAGACCTGGTATTTTATAAAACAGGATCATAAACACGAATATGGCTGCAAGTCCAATAATCCCTGCAAAAATACTTTTTTCCAAGGATTCAAGACCCAGTGTGGGACCAATGGCTGAAACCTCCACCTCTCTCATCTCGACAGGCAATGCACCCGCTTTGATCAGATTGGCCAGATTGCTGGCCGACTCGATGGTGAATCCTCCGGAAATGAAACTTTTCCCGTCTCTAATTTCCGCTGAAACAATTGGTGCTGAAATCACATCGCCATCCAATACGATTTCAATTATCCTATCAATATCGTTTGGTTCCTTTAGCAATCTTCCAGTTGCTTCTGCAAAGGCTGCTGCTCCTACAGCGTCAAATTCCAAAGGAACACCGATCTGGTTTCTTTCGTCATATGATACTTGGGAATCTCTCACATTCTGTCCTGTCAAAATGATGTTGCCATCTTTCAACTCTCTGAATTGAAGCAATGCTGTCTTTCCGATCAACTCGATGGCATCTTGTGGATTGGTGAGTCCGGCTAGCTCTATTCTGATTCTGTCTCCATTCTCCACTGTTATGTTGGGTTCGGCTACACCTAATCCATCAACACGCTGCTCAATGATGGCTCTTGCTTGGGATATTTTCTCATCCAGCTCAGAACCTGTTGCATCGGTAACTGCCTCCAACACCACGTAGACACCTCCGGACAGGTCAAGACCTAGTTTGATTTCATCTCTATAAGGACTGATTACGTATCTGTCCAGGTCAATTCCAAAAACAGCCAAATAAGCTGATATGGCAACTAACAGAACAATGACCGCAAATACGACTCTGTTTCTATTTTTCATGCTCTCCTCCTATTTTTACTCTAAAAAAAATTATACCTTTTACATGTCATTAAATCAATAATATTGTGCGACCAAATCAAAATAACGTATTGCGGTTTTTCTTATATCAGCAAGCTCCTCATCGGTTACTTGTCTGACAATGCGATATGGGTTTCCCACAACCATGGAATTGGGAGGAATGACCTTCCCTGGC
>DMAP01000128.1 GCA_003446975.1 Clostridiales bacterium
CTACGTTAGAAGATTTTCAGGGAAAAGCCAGGTGGAAGTATTCTGGTGACGGTTTGGCTTATGTTCACATTGTTGACGGTGAATATACTTTCCATACAATAAACGGTGCTACTGCCCTTATAAATTCGGTTTATGTGTCTGATTATCCATTTAGGATGAAAATTCGGGCTAAAATGTCTGGTCGCAATTCACTATTTGGTAGTTCTGTGGGTATGCGTAATTATACAAGTGGCGATGCTGCACAAATAATGTACTGGAAGGATGCCTCAATGACTACTATTAGGGTATCGGATACAGGTTCATTTACGAGTGTTGCTTCTAATGCAGATTCAAATTATAACATGTATGAGATTCTTGGTCGTGTTGGTCGTGTTGATTTCCTGAAGAACGGTGTAGCCATGACAGGAAGTCCTTTGTTATCCGGTACTCCAACTGATCCAATGCCTGTAGCCCTTGAAGTAAACGATTTGTCAAACAGATTGTATGTTGATTGGGTGTTTGTGGCTCCTTATGTAGCATCTGAGCCTTCAGTAAGTGTTCTTGATATGGGTACTTTCAAGAGGGTTACGATTTCAAACACTGGCAGTACTGAGCTTGTTAATTATCCAGTTATTGTAAGTGGTTCTCAAATGGGTTTATTGGCTCCAACTGAAACATTGTATATCTTAAACGAAGGCGAGGTCCCTCCCTCTCCCTCCCCTTCTCCCTCCCCTTCTCCCTCTCCCTCTCCCTCTCCGGGTGCTCCTGCTCCCGGTGAGAACTTGTTAGATGGCGTTGACAAACCTACATCGGATAATGTAATTATTATTTTCATTAACACTGTTGTTGAAAAAATAGAACGTGTTGTTAGTGAGATAACAGAGACATACCGGGCTGAACGTGCCCCTGGTATTCTGAAAATGGCTGTACGTGGCTGGTTGATGATCCCGGTATCATCTGATATTCATATATCAATGTCTCAGATAGTTGGTTTTGATATTGTAGCTTGGTCGGGGGCGGTAACAGTTGCCTAAAAATACAAAAGAATCACGCAATCCAGTTAAAGATATTTTAAAGTCTATTGGTATTGAAGGGAAATATGCTGTTTACGTACAAAATGGTGTTTTTATTATCTTGGGATATCTGATAATTGGAATAATTAAAGAAGGTTTGACGGTATGAGTGCTATCCAATACTATGCTGACATGTTCAGGTTTAAAAACCTGAATAATGTTACCATTGCTGCTTTCTTGGTAGTAGCTCAGCTCTTTGTCCTTCTTTCTGCCGATCACCTTTGGCAATCTGAAGCAGTCACACAGGTTTTCACCATATATTTTATAATGATGGCTTTCAGTTTTGCAGTTTTGGGATCAGACAATCCCTTCTACAAAATAACTATTTTTGATGGCCTGACTCAGCTATTGCTTGCTTTAATAGTCGGTATTATTGTATTCTCTCAGATGGGCTTTACCGGGACCTATGATTACGGAGGCTATGAAAATATCGGGTTGCTCATAATATCACAGGCTCTTGTGGTTGGCCTGGTTGAAGAGGCAATGTTCAGGGGTGCTTTACCTAAATCCTTTGAGAAATCTAATGTTTCCCCTGGTGTCTCTCGGCTTTTGGCTTCAGTTGCTTTTGCTGGTTTCCATGTATGGGTATATCAGTTTGAAATAACGGCTCTCCTGACTGCCTTTATATTTGGGATGGTAATGCAGTTCATATGGGATGGCGGTTCAAATACTCGTAAGCTCGGATATCCCCTGGCTGCCGTTGGGCTTCATGCTGCCTGGAATATCGTGATCCTTTCAGGTTCCCTTTCGATGTGGCCTTTTGATGTTCTCTCCCTGGGAGGTCTTGTATGACTGTAAAAATTGATAATAAAAAGAAAACACTGCTGGCTATATTCGTTGGTACTATTGCCTTAGAGCTTATGTCCTCTGCAACTGTGGCTCAGGTTCCTATTGTCGGGGATTTTGTTAATGTGCTGTCAGATGGTGTCCTTAACACTGTTCAGTTGTTGATAGCTACTCATTTTGCTACATCAAAATAAAAAGATCAATCTCGGAGACAATCACATGAAAATAAAAAGATCATATGTGAAAATAGCACTTTGGCTGGTGCTAATTTCATTGATGATACCGTTTTTGGGTGTTCAGTCCTATATGTCATCTGACCAGATAGTAAAAACTGAGGTAGTTTACCGTGACGGTTTCTTTGGTCCAACGCATAAAATGGTTACTGACTCAAACGGTGTCAGGATGTACGTAATTGATTATCCCTGGTACTACTTCAAGGATTTACCGTCAATGAACATTTACGGTATTGTAGGACATAGTTCATCAAATGATATTAGCTTTGTAATGGAAAAGGGTATTGCTTCAAAGGATATTACTTTTAAGCAGCAGCATGATCTCTATTTCCCACAGAGTATATGGAATAAGTACCCTGATGCTACAAAAGCAACTCTGACCATGTATAATGGTCTGCCTTCAGACGGTAAAATGTACTTTACAAATTTTGATCCATATAAAACAAAGGCAACTGTACAGGGTCCCTTCTCATACGGTCAGACATGGGCTACAACCCTTACCTATTACAACTCATGGGACCTGAAGGAAGGTAGCACTTA
>DMAP01000190.1 GCA_003446975.1 Clostridiales bacterium
ATTGGTCAATTTCATTATTGACTGGAGTATAAGCCATGACCACAATGAAATTGACCAATATGACACAATATATGATCAATTTCATGAGCTTCTATGAATTCCTTAATCGTATCCAAACGATAATGAAACTGATCATATATTGTGTCATATTGGTCAATTTCATTGTGGTCATGGCTTATACTCCAGTCAATAATGGCATTTTCATTCTCAAACATGCTGATTTTTGTTGATGTGGATCCTGGATTTATCACTAATATTTTATAGGTTTGCAAAATTCGCCTCCTGAATGATATGTTATAACGCCCGATGGGAGCATAATATGCCCAGGGCAATAGAATTCAATTTTGATTGTGTTGAACTGGCTCTTGATGTGAGGATAATGGGTACTTTTGCACCCATTAGTATCCCCGCTTTCTCTGCTTCCGCAAAGTATTCTATTGATTTATTCAGTATGTTGGCTGATGATAAATCAGGTGGTATGAGGATATCAGCTTTACCAGCAACAGGATTGTCCACTCCCTTGTGCAAGGCCGCTTCTTGCGAGACAGCATTATCTAATGCTAGAGGCCCCCTTACAGTGCATCCTTTTATAAGCCCTTCCTTATTCATTCTGGTTATTATTTCTGCGTCAACGGTTGCTTGTATTTTAGGATTGACCTTCTCAACAGGACATATCAAAGCAACCTTGGGTGTTTTTATGCCTAAGGCATGAGCCACTTTGACGGCATTCTCAACTATCATAACTTTTTCTTCTAAAGTTGGGTTTATATTGATTGCAGAATCACTTAAAATAAAAAACCTGTTATAGTTTTTAACTTTGATGACACCGACATGAGAAATCAACTGATTCCCTGCAAGATCAAAATTCTTGTTTAAAATAGCCTTGAGAATGACTGAAGTGTCCAAAAATCCTTTCATGATTGCCTGCGCTTCCTGATTATTGACCAATGATGCAGCAATGTAAGCTGAGTTTTCTGCGCTCTCAGAATCAATGATATTGATATTGGTCGTATCCAGCCCTATTTTCTTAGATATCTTTTCAATCTTGATCCTGTCGCCAATCAGAATGGGGATTATCAACCCCTTGTTCCCGGCAAGTTTGATTGCTTCCAATACCAGCATATCTTCTGCTGCCGCAATTGCTATTTTGACTGGTCCTTTTTCTCTTGCCTGCTGGATAATGTCTTCAAAGTTGTTAATCGGTATAACCATATAGCCTCCGTTATAATATCATCAACTCACTATTTGATGGTGTCAAAATCTAACAACCGGTTTCAGTCACCAAAATATTTTCTTCAATACCAAGACTCCCTACCCCTGCTTCATAGATATAAGGTTCAATTGCAAACACCATACCTGGCTTAAGGATTGTGTCAGTCAAACTATCCAACATCGGAAACTCATGGACACCAACTCCTATGGAATGTCCGACCCAGTTCTTATAAACATTTATTTCTGCGAACCTGCTCTTGTCCATATAGTCATCCACGGCTTTGCATACCTCTTTTATTGGCACTCCCGGTTTGACTGCGTTAATACCAACGTAGCAAGCCTCTCTTGCTGTATTAAACATATCCATTTGATAGTCTGTCGGTTTTCCGATAACAGCTTCCCTGATTATATCTGAATAGTATCCCTTGTAGACTGGTCCCCCATCAACCAATATGATATCCCCTCGTCCTATAGGTCTCTTGGATGGAGGACTGTTGCTTTGAGAATATCTTTCTTTTCCAGCTCTTACGCCTATTGGCAATGTGTCATCCGCACCAAGTTTAAAGTACTCCTGTAGGATTGTTCGATATAGTTCAAATTCCGTCATACCTTCGTAAACAGACTTGAACCCTTTCTCTATCGATTTAATGTTGATGTCACAGCACTTTCTAATAAATTCTATTTCCAAAGATGATTTTACACTTCTGACATTCCATATAGATTCTGACGCATCACAAATTTTCGCATCTCTCAGTTCCTCAAAGAGCTCTTCCCTATCTTTATGATTTAAATGCATCTTGTTGCCGTTGCCTATTTCAAATCCAATTCTACCTTTAGTCAATCTTTTTTCTTCCAAAATACTGACAATAGACTGAGCATATGTTGCATAATCGCTATCTTTGCCATAGTATCGTATGTCATCTACACAGGAGGTCATGTTTGCAGTTTCCCTGCCACCCTTTGATGTGCTAATCATCATATCTCCATCTTTAGTGATCACCAATACCCCTGGGGTGGATACCTTGCTGTCCCAAACTATGCTTTTAAAACCAGAAAAATAGTAGGTGTTTTCATCGCTAGTAAATATAATGGCATCCAGGTTGTTATTCTCCATTTGTTGCGTGAGTTTCTTCAATCTGTTTTGGAACTCTGACAATGGAAACTCTAGCATATAAGATTGTTTCATCGCTTTCTCCTTTCAATCTGCAGTTCTTTGGCATTTATGTATCAATAAAGATGGCACTCCACGAAATGTCCATCTGATATTTCCTTATATACTGGACTTTCAATTTTGCAAATATCCATACAATAATCACATCTAGTATGGAATCTACATCCGGTTGGTAAATTGATAGGGCTCGGCACATCTCCCTTTAGAACACCTTGTTCCTTTATATTTTCAGGGTCTGGCACAGGTATGGACTCTAATAACGCCTTTGTATATGGATGTTTCGGGTTGTTGAATAATTCATGCTTATCAGTCAACTCAACGATTCTGCCTAAATACATAACCGCTATTCTATCGCAGATATGCTTAACGACTGCCAAATCATGGGATATGAATAAATAAGTCAGATCAAACTTGGTTTGCAAGTCATCCATTAAATTCAAAATCTGCGCCTGAATGGAAACATCTAATGCAGAAACAGGCTCATCACAAATAATCAACTTAGGGTTGAGCGCTAGAGCTCTTGCCACGCCGATTCTTTGTCTTTGTCCTCCACTGAATTCATGGGGATATCGACTATAAAACTCCTCTCTTAGACCAACTTCTTCCATAAGATCAACTACTATTTTCTTTGTATCGCCTTGAATTCTATTGACTTTCAAGGGCTCTCCGATGGTTTTTCCAACTGTTCTCCTAGGATCCAACGACGAATATGGATCTTGGAATATCATCTGAATATTACGTCTATATTTCTTAAAATCCCTTTTGGAAAGTTCAACAATATTTTCACCATTATATATAATGCTACCCTCAGTTGGTTCCAACAACTTTACCAATAATTTGCCTGTTGTTGATTTTCCGCATCCTGATTCGCCAACCAATCCTAATGTCTCTCCTTCATAAATACTGAAATTGACACCGTCCACAGCTTTAACATTTTTTTTTGGCTCGAAAAATTTCTCGCTCTTCACAGGGAAATACATTTTCAAGTCTTTAACTGTTAATAGTTCTTTCTTCTGATTAATCATAATAACCCGCTCCTATATATTTCCAACATCTAACCTTCCTATTGCCTTCCATTTCAATATACTCAGGTTCTTCGTCAAAGCAGATCTTTCTGGAATCACTGCATCTTGTACAGAATTTGCATCCCTTTGGAAGATTTAAAGGACTAGGTACTGTTCCTTCTATAATAGTCAATTTTTCAAGCTCCTGGTCTATTCTTGGAATTGAGTTCAACAGACCAATCGTATATGGATGCAAAGGATTTTTAAATATGGATTTAACATCTCCATACTCCACTGCCTTACCTGCATACATAACCATCACATTCTCTGCAAGTTGAGCTACAACACCCAAGTCATGAGTTATTAACACTATCGCTGTTTCAAGGTTTTCTTTCAAATCGATCATCAACTTCAATATCTGTGATTGGATGGTGACGTCAAGAGCAGTTGTCGGTTCGTCAGCAATTAAAACTTTCGGATTGCACGCTAGAGCCATAGCTATCATAATTCTCTGCCTCATTCCGCCACTCAATTGATGAGGATACTCAGTCACCCTTTTTTCGGCATTTGGTATTCCGACCAATTTGATCATTTCTATGGACTTCTGGTGAGCGTCATGAGTTGACAAACCTTGATGCACTTTTAAAACTTCGCTGATTTGTTTGCCAACGGTAATGACAGGGTTTAACGAGGTCATTGGTTCTTGAAATATCATTGATATGTCATTGCCTCTTATTTTTCTCATTTCTTTTTCTGAGAGCTTTAATAAATCTTTCCCGTCATACTGAATTTCTCCTGCTACAATTTTTCCGGGAGGAGTTTGAATTAGTCTTAATATTGATAACGCTGTCACACTCTTACCAGAACCTGATTCTCCCACAATGGCTAACGTTTCTTTTTTACTGATAGAAAAATCAACTCCATCTACTGCTGGCACTTCACCTTCCTCAACCTTGAAATATGTTTTTAATCCCCTTACTTCTAATATAGTATCATTCATCTCATCACCTACTAACTATTCTTGAGCTTGGGATCAAGAGCATCTCTCAATCCATCGCCCAGCAAACTGAAACTCATCACTGCAAGGGTGATGGCAATACCAGGTGTAATTGCCGCTATAGGGGTAGTTCTCATAACTTCTCTAGCCTGACTTAGCATCGCGCCCCATTCTGGATTTGGAGGTTGTACGCCCAGTCCAAGAAATGATAGGGATGCTGACGTGAGTATTGCTGTACCAAGATTAAGAGTTGTATTAACAATTACTTGAGACATTGAATTGGGTATGATATGAAAAAATATGATAGTAAAATCTGAGCAACCAATGACTTGACATGCTTGAATAAATTCTAGTTCTCTGATTGATATTACTGTTCCTCTCACAATTCTTGCTATATAGGGTATGGAGTAAAAAGCAATTGCAAGCATTGTATTAAATAGCCCATTTCCCAGGATAGCTACAATTGCTATTGCAAGCAATAAACCTGGAAATGCTAAAAGAATATCTGTAATTCTCATAATAATAGCATCAACTTTCCCTCCATAGTAACCCGATATCACACCTAACGTAAGTCCCACTATTGTACCCAACATCACTCCCGTAAAGCTTACCATAAGTGTTATTCTCGCACCATATACCAATCTAGTGAAAGTATCCCTTCCTAAATTATCCGTACCTAACCAATGTTCTCTGCTCGGACTTTCATACTTGTTCCTGACATCAATCTTCAGGGGGTCCTGCGTACACAAAAATGGGCCGACCAATGCAACCAATATAAATATAATGATTATAATTCCCCCAATAACAGAGGCTTTTCTTTTTAAAAATCTGCTGATAAATTTTGTATCCATAGATTGCCTCCCTTTTTATTGGTATTTTATCCGTGGATCTACAAATTTGTAGAGTATATCCACAATCAGATTGATAACTACAAACGTCGTTGCAATCAATAAAACTGTAGCTTGAACAACAGGATAATCCCTGTTTTGAACACCTTCAATCATTAATCTACCTAAACCGGGTACGCCAAAGACAGTTTCAATTAAAGCAGATCCTGCCAGCAGACCTCCAAATCTGAGTCCAAGAATTGTCAAAACAGGTATTAATGCGTTCTTAAGTGCATGTGTGTAAACAACTACTCTTTCATTTAAACCTTTTGATCTTGCGGTCCTTATATAATCCTGATTTAATACATCCAGCATTGCGGATCTAGTCATTCGTGCTATAAGTCCTACAGACTGAGTTCCTAAAGCTATAATAGGTAAGATATAATGTTTTGGCGTGTGAATCCCAACGCTTGGAAACCAACCTAAGTATAAGGAAAAAACCAGTATCAATATCAAGGCCAAGAAAAAGGATGGTGTAGATATGGAAAGCAAAGACAAGACCATCAAGAAATTGTCCCAAAATTTATTTCGGTTAACTGCCGAAATAATGCCTACTGACACCCCTAAAAAAGCAGCAACAATTGTTCCACCAATTGCCAATTTAAGTGTGTAAGGATATTTTGCAATGATTTCATCAATAACCGGCGTTTTTGTCCGTATTGAGGTTCCAAAATCTCCTCTTAGCGCATTGCTCACAAATCTGAAATATTGGATATGTAAAGGCTGATCCAAACCTAACTGTATTCTAGTTGCTTCAACGGCTTCCTGTGGAGCTCTTAGTCCCAGTACATTCAACACAGGATCTCCAGGTATTAAATGAAGCATCATAAATACCAATATAGAAACAACTACCAATACAGGTATGACCGATAACAGCCTTCTAATCACATACATGGTCATATCATAAAACTCCCCTTTTTAATCGATTCTGTTAAGTTTGTTACAATGAGGCCATAAAAGCAGCAAGCTGCTTTTATGGCTTTTAATGCTAAATCTTACTCAAAATAAATTTCTCCCCAATAGAACATACCAACACCGTTCAACTCGACACCTTTTACATCGCTTGCTGTTGCAGCCGTATTATATGTATCATATAGCCAAATAGCTGTCGGATCTTCTAAATAAAGAATTTCCTGAGCACGCTTGTATAACTCATATCTTGTGTCATAATCAGTTTCAGTCATGCCAGCATAGATCAGCTCGTCTACTTCTGCATTTGAATAGAATCCGTAGTTTCTTTCATTGGTTCCTGTTAATGTTGTTGTGTAAAGACCTCTAAATGCTCCATCTGCATCCATCATAGATGTTCCTGCTCCCATTATGAAGATTGGTTGGTCAAATTCCTCAGGTGATACACCACTCCATAATGGAAGAATTACACTCCACTCGAGAACTTCTATTTCAGCGTTGATTCCAATTTCACCCAGTTGTGCAGAGAGTACTTCGGCCAATTCTACACCTTTCATATATCTAGGAGTAGTGACGATTTTGGTGTCAAAGCCATTAGGATATCCTGCTTCTGCCAACAGTTGTTTTGCTTTTTCCTGGTCTTGTTTAATTTCCCCAAAATTATGGTATCCCCAAACAACTGGCGTTATAGGTCCTGTCGTTGCATAAGATAATCCTGGGAATAGCCCTTCAATCACTTCA
>DMAP01000312.1:0-1657 GCA_003446975.1 Clostridiales bacterium
CAAAATTGATGGGTTTGAAAATCAGAGACCTTGAAATAAGGGACATAGATGACCTGCCTGAGTATCTTAAAGAAGAGCATGTGGATATAGGGGTTATCTGCACACCCAAGGAAGTCAGTCAGAATGTAGCCAACATACTGATATCAAATGGCATTCAAGCTATTTGGAATTTTGCGCCCACAGATATCAGAGTATCTGAAAATGTAGCGATTGAAAATGTCCACATGAACGAAAGTCTTTACACATTGGCTTATTATTACAAGCATAAAAAAGAGAAAAAATGAACGCTTTATGCGCATGATTGACCAAGAACTAATGTTTTCGTTCCTTTGCTTTTGTTAATACAAACAATGGTGACGGAATGGGAATATTAGTTCTATTTTGATTGAGGAAGAAAAATGAAAATAGACTATACAGAAGACAGTGTGATCATAACCGGGATACCAGATTTCATACCTAAACATGTATTTGAATGCGGGCAATGTTTTAGATGGGATATACAACCTGATGGCAGCTATACAGGTGTCGCTCACAAAAGAGTGATCAATGTGAAGCGCTACAATGACAGTTTAGTCTTGAGCAATACAAGTAGAAAGGATTTTGAAGGCATATGGTTCAAGTATTTCGATTTGGGAAGAGAGTATTCCAAAATCAGAAAAGCACTTATAGCAGACAGAAGAATGAAGGAAGCCGTTCAATATGGCAGAGGCTTGCGGATACTTAATCAGGATGAGTGGGAGTGTCTGGTTTCTTTTATTATCTCAGCCAACAAGAGTATTCTACAGATTAAAAGAATCATAGAAGATATTTCATTCAGATATGGCGAGTATATAACCAGTTATAGAGGGAAAGACTATTTTTCTTTCCCTGACAGCGATAGAATTGCTGAATTGGATATAGGTGAAATCCGGAGTTGCAAGGTTGGCTATAGAGACAAATACATACATGGAAGCGCAAGGCATATCAGTGCAAATAAAGAATGGCTGTACACCTTGAAAGACAAACCATATGAAGTCGCACACAGAGAACTAAAAACACTTGATGGCGTTGGAGAGAAGGTGTCCAACTGTGTCATGCTTTTCTCAATGGCGCAATTCAACTCGTTTCCCGTGGATGTCTGGATGCATAGAGTTATGAAAGAAATTTTTTCCCTTTCGGGGAACAACAATGAGATAAAATTATTCGCAGAGCAGAAATTTGGCAGGTATTCAGGATTTGCCCAACAATACCTTTTTTATTATGCAAAAGAAAATAATGTTGGCAAAAAAGATATTGAAATATGAAAAACGTAGAAATCAGAAGAAATACAGCGTATAAAGCATAAAGAAAGAGATAAAATACAGAATATTGGCATAAACGCCATATTTTTAGTAATATTTACGTTTGAAACTTTCAAGCTATTGAAGTATCATATTGACAGTTGATGTTAGCACTCAATGAAGGTGAGTGCTAACAAAAAGAAGAGAAGTTAAACTAAGGAGGTAAATATGAATATCAAACCATTAGGAAACAGAGTCGTTATAAAAGTTTTGGAAGCTGAAGAAAAAACCCAGAGCGGAATAGTATTGCCTGGCTCTGCAAAAGAAAAACCACAAATGGCAGAGGTTCTTGCAATAGGTGCCGGTATCCTCAACGATGAGAAGAAAAAAGATGAAAT
>DMAP01000312.1:1662-4216 GCA_003446975.1 Clostridiales bacterium
ATGGACAACAACGAATATACTATTCTAAAATTAGAAGATATATTAGCAGTAGTTGAATAAGAGAGAGGTGTAGAAAATGGCAAAAATTATAAAGTTTGATGAAGAAGCAAGAAGAGCGATGGAAGCAGGTGTCAATAAGCTTGCTGACACGATTAAGATTACATTGGGACCTAAAGGAAGAAACGTTGTACTGCAAAAGTCATACGGAAGTCCTTTAATAACAAACGATGGTGTAACCATAGCCAGAGAAATAGAGTTAAGCGATCCGTACGAAGATTTAGGTGCTCAATTGGTGAAAGAAGTAGCGACAAAAACCAATGACGTGGCAGGCGATGGAACAACTACAGCAACTCTGCTGGCTCAGGCAATTATAAGAGAAGGTCTAAGAAATGTAGCTGCCGGTGCCAACCCAATGATCCTTAAGCAAGGGATTCAAATGGCCGTGGACGCAGCAGTAAAAGAACTGAAAGATTTGTCCAAAAAGGTTGAAACAAGCGATGATGTGGCTCAGGTTGCTTCAATATCAGCTTCTGATACTCTGATAGGAAAACTGATATCCGAGGCTATGGATAAAGTTGGCAGAGAAGGCGTCATTACAGTCGAAGAATCAAGAACAATGGATACCGATCTTGAAGTTGTTGAAGGTATGCAGTTTGATAGAGGATACTTGTCACCATATATGGTTTCCGATGCTGAGAAAATGGAAGCAACATTAGACGATGCCTTTATTTTGATAACAGATAAGAAAATCACCAATATTCAGGAGATACTGCCTGTACTTGAAAAAATTGTTCAGCAAGGCAAGCCTCTTCTGATTATTGCAGAAGATATAGAAGGTGAAGCTCTTGCAACTTTGGTAGTCAACAAGCTGAGAGGAACTTTCAACTGTGTAGCTGTTAAAGCACCGGGATTTGGTGACAGAAGAAAAGAGATGCTAAGAGACATAGCCACATTGACGGGTGGAGAAGTTATATCAGAAGAGTTGGGATATGACATCAAGGAAGCAACTCTTGACATGCTAGGAAATGCAAAAACTGTCAAAGTCGATAAAGAAAACACTACAATCGTTGATGGCGCTGGAACTCAAGAAGCAATAACCGAAAGAGTAAAACAGATAAAAGCGCAGCTGGAAGAATCAACTTCAGAGTTTGATAAAGAAAAACTTCAAGAGAGATTGGCAAAGCTTTCTGGTGGTGTTGCAGTTATCAATGTTGGTGCCGCTACTGAAACAGAAATGAAAGAAAAGAAATTGAGAATAGAAGATGCATTGAATGCAACCCGTGCGGCTGTGGAAGAAGGTATCGTTCCTGGTGGTGGTGTCGCTTTGGTAAATACCATAAAGGCTGTAGAACATGTTGCAAATGCATTAGAAGGCGATGCAAGAACCGGTGCGTTGATCATAATGAGAGCATTGGAAGAACCATTGAGACAAATAGCTATCAATGCAGGTCTGGAAGGCTCGGTAATCGTAGATAAAGTAAAAAATGGTGCTGTTGGGGAAGGATTTGACGTGCTAAGCGGCAAATATGTCAATATGATGCATGCTGGTATTGTTGACCCTGCGAAAGTAACTAGAAGCGCTCTTCAAAATGCGGCATCCGTATCAGCCATGGTATTGACAACTGAAGCTGCTGTTGTTGAAGAACCTAAAGATAAGGAATCAATGGGTGGAATGCCAGGCGGAATGCATGGTGGAATGCCCGGAATGATGTAAATCCATAAGACTAAATTAAAAGATGGCCAAGCGGCCATCTTTTTAATTAATTGCGTCAGATCCTGACTCACCTGTTCTGATTCGATAAATATTGTCAACACGATAAATAAATATTTTCCCGTCACCAATCTCTCCGGTTCTACAGATAGCTTGAGCCGTTTCCACCACTTTTTCTACAGGTGTTTTGCATACAACAACCTCAACTTTAATTTTTGGAAGCAGCAAAGCTGTGTAATCAGCACCTCTGTACTTTGTGGTGTGGCCTTTTTGTTTACCGGAACCCAACACATTTGAAACAGTCATTCCCTCAACGCCTATTTCCACCAACGCGTCTTTTAACTCTTCAAGCTTGCTTGGTCTTGTGATTATTTCAATTTTTGTATAGATTTCAGACATAATGGTCCTCCTTATTTGATATAGAGTATTCTTGGAGCAAAATCAGCATAGCTCTCTATACCATGTTCTTCAATGTCTAGACCGGATGTCTCCTCTTCTTCAGACACTCTTAATCCAACTGTTAAGTCAATCGCTTTGAATAGAACATATGTGGTGGACAGTGTCCAGGTAGCTACTGCAAACACACCCAATGATTGAATCATCAGTAGAGATACACCGCCACCGTATAATAGACCCCCATCAGTAGCGAATATTCCTACACAGAATGTACCCAAAGCACCACATAATCCATGAACACCAATAGCACCGACGGGATCGTCAATTTTCAATTTACGATCGATGAATTCAATTCCGAAAAGCAGTGCAACACTGGCCAACATGCCTATAACAGCCGCACCACCATAACTGACAATGTCACATCCTGCAGTCACAGCAACCAATCCA
>DMAP01000382.1 GCA_003446975.1 Clostridiales bacterium
CTGGAAAATAATCAAATCGGGCACGAGGTATTTGAATTCAGGGTGATAAAGGATAAAATTTATTTCCTGAGATTGAAGGTGGTCAACATCTACCACGCAGAGGAGGGTCACCAGATCATAGAAGGGTATATCCAAAATATCGATGACATCATTTCAAGTTGGAATGAACTAAGAATGATTACATTGGCTGTGAACAATTCAAATGACAGTATTTTTGCTACCAAAATTGACGGATCACTTATTTTTGCCAATCAATTGTGTCGGGAACTCAATGAAATACCGGAGAACGTTGATATCACACGTTATAAGGCTTACGAACTACTGGGCAATTTTTCAGATAAAGCTGCCTGGGAAAACTTTATTCATGAGCTACGAAGCCATAACGATATCCTGCAGTATCTATGCAATCATCCTTTTCCCAAACACAATGTGATTAGTTCCGAATGTGTTTCATATATTATTCAAAATGAATATGGGGAGCACATCATCTGGAATCATTGTCGGGATATCTCGAAGCAAATCCGTTATGAAAACGAATTAAGGAAAGCGAAAGAAAAAGCGGAAGAATCAGATCAGCTTAAATCCGCCTTCATATCCAATATGAGTCATGAGATAAGAACTCCGCTGAATGCGATCGTGGGCTTTTCGGCCGTCATGTCGGATATCGATGATCCCATGGAGAGAAAGAAATATCAGGACATCATTGAATCAAACAATAAAAGGTTGCTGACCCTTATAAATGAAGTGCTTGATTTATCAAAAATTGAATCCGGCAAACTTGAGTTGGTGCTAACGCCGGTAAATATCAACGAACTGTGCGCCGAGATTGTGATTACACATCAGCTCAATGCCGCGGGTACCACATTAAAGCTTGATTTGCCGGATGAGGATTTTTGCCTGATAACCGACAAGAATCGTTTGACCCAGGTTATATCAAACTTAATTACCAATGCGCTCAAGTTTACACCTGATGGTTGTATCACTGTGGGCTACAGGCTTCAAGCCACAGTGGTGGAGTTTTTCGTGAAAGACAGTGGAATCGGTATTGCCAAAGACAAGCTGGACACGATATTTGACCGTTTTGTAAAAGTAAATGATTTCGCGCCCGGTACAGGATTAGGACTATCTATCTGCAAGTCAATAGTGGAAAGGCTGGGAGGAGATATATCAGTAACCTCGGAACCGGGTGAAGGTTCGCTGTTTTCCTTCAGGTTACCACTGGTCATGTCGGCTTTCGATGAAGAAAAAAAAGGAAATATCTCATAATTACAATGGGGAAGCGGGTTCTTTTCGGTCTTTTTGATCTGATCCTCATCTTAGTCGGGATCGTTTTCGCGATGCTCGCAGTCGGTGGTTTTTCAGCTTCCTTCTTTCATCCGGCGCAACACATGGAACTGCAGTGGATGGGTTTGCTGTTACCTTTGATCCTGTTCGTAAACTTTCTTCTATTGATATATTGGATCGTGCGGAAGCGGGTATGGTTTTTTCTTCCCTTATCGGCCATTGTGTTGAATATTCCTTATTTGTCGGCTGTTTATCGGATTCCATTCAGAAAGATAGAACCAACCGGACTTGAATTGAATATTGCTACCTATAATATTCAGCGCATAACCGGTAATTTGTTTGAAACAAGTAGTGAGATTGCATATTTTATGGAAACTGAGAAGATTGACATGCTGTGTCTCCAGGAATTTCCGGCTGTGGAGGATGCGCAATTGAAACAGTTTGAAGAGATATTTGATTTTTTACCTTACTATTGCATTCATTCGTCAGTCCCGGGGAGTATGCAGGTCGCCCTGTTCAGCCGTTATCCCATCATACAATCGCGACAAATTGAATTTCCGGGTGAAAGTAATCATACCGCTATGTGGGCCGATATTGTGGTCGACAATGATACGATCAGAATAATCAACAACCATTTGCAAACCACGAACCTGAATCAGCATAAAATTAAGCTCGAGGATAACGTAGAACAGTCTGTTTTCCGGTTCAACAGGTTGAGGGAGATGCTGTATGCTAATGCAGTCATGAGGTCGGATCAGGCTGATATTATTTCTGAATTTATTGACACAAGCCCTTTTCCGTTGATTGTGTGTGGCGATTTTAACGACACACCGGCCTCCTATACCTACAGAAAAGTAAAAAGCGATCTCGAAGACAGCTTTCATGCCTCAGGAAAGGGGTACGGATATACGTACAGATACCTGAAGAAGCTTTACCGGATTGACTATGTATTATATTCCAGGTCTCATTTCAGGGCTACCGGGTATTATTCCCCCGATCTGGAATATAGCGACCATAAACCGGTGATTGTGAAACTGGATTTCAAAACGAAGCCTCTTTGACAGGAAGAGCAAATCCAAAGGTAGAACCTTCACCCTCTTTCGATATGAAAAACATACGACCATGATTGAGTTTCATAAACTCATTGACCAATAAAAGTCCCAAACCAGAACCTGATTCGTTCTCGGTTCCGTAGGTAGTATAATGCGTTTCTACATCCATCAGCTTACATTGAGCCTCCTGACTGATGCCACAGCCATGGTCCACCACACGCAAGATCACATCATCATTTTTCCTTTCTACCACAACATCTATTTCACTGCCGCTGTAGCTGAATTTGATTGCGTTGCTCAGGAGATTTCGAATGGAGGTCTTAATCATATCGATATCCACAAACACATCGGTTTCTTCGCTATTTGCAGAGATGAAGTTGAGTTTGATGTGTTTGTTTGCCGCTATCATGGACGCAACTTCAATGACCCCCTCTGTAAGTTCAGAGAGATTGATATCCTGCTTAAAGGCAACCAGTCCGCCAAGCTGGCTCCTGGTCCATTTTAAAAGGTTGTCGAGCAGGATGAATAACTTCTCTGATAATTCATTCGCATTCTGCAGGATTTCCACTATGTCCGGATCAATTGCATTGAATTCCCCCGTTTTCATTGTCAATATGTTCAATGACATTTTCAGCGATGACATCGGCATCCGCAAATCGTGTGCGATCACGGAATATAACTTGTCTCTCCCGGATATGGTTTTTTTAAGTTCAACGGTTTGCTGTTGTATGGTTCGTTTTGCTTCCAGCAGCGTCAGCTGATAACGAACCCTGACAAGCAGCTCTTCCTTATTGAAAGGCTTGGAAATAAAATCATCGGCTCCTAAATCAAATCCCTTTATGATATCCGAAGTGGCATTTAATGCGGTCAGGAATATGATGGGTATATCCTGGTAATCGGGATTGTTTTTTAACTGTTCTGCCAGTTCAAACCCGTTTACCTCGGGCATTAAAATGTCCAGCAATATTAAGTCGACTGGTTCCTTGTTAAGTTGTGTGTATGCTTCTTTTGAACTTCCGGCTGTAAATACCTGTAATTTCGATTGTTCTAACATCACCTTGAGCAGTAAAATATTGGCAGGAATGTCATCAACTACCAATATTTTATATTTGGAAAAATCCTTCAACATTGTTCCTCTATCAATTCGTTTGCAACTATTTTTTCTTTAAAATAGGTAATCATTT